>NZ_FUXM01000008.1 GCF_900167165.1 Carboxydocella sporoproducens DSM 16521
GTCTTTATGAGCCCTACGAGGTATTTAGGAAAAAACTATGTAAACAGAAAAAGCGAACGTCCAAAGGACGACGAAGACTAAATTACGAAGCAATATATGAGTTAACAGTAAGGCAAGTAATGGACGGAGAAACAAATTTTCTGAATGAAGTGAGTTATGACCCAATTATATTGTAAAGCAAAATGGCTGACAAAATGTGGAATAGGACTACCCTCTATTACCACTAGCCCTTTTGGCCAAAGAACTGGAGTCCTTAATTACATATAATTACATAAATGTCATATATACCATAATGCGTAATGACCAAAACATAGTTGACTACCATTCATAAAATTAATGCAACGCTACTGCCTGATAAACGCAAACTTCAACAACGGCCAGAGAAATTACAGGGCAAACTACCATCCCAGGATGAACTGCCATCCCAATCTGAACAACCTGAGCAAGCGGAGCCCGAGACAGAGCAAGACTCAGGAAAAGGACGTGGGAAGAATGAGGACGGCACCTGATAAGCCTCAATAGAATGGCCCTGTACAAAATGTACAGGGCCATTCTCTAGGCAAAGTATTCTTTGATTTTTGCCTCAATTTCCTGTAACACTTTTAGATACCGGTTATCAGCAGGCAATTTCCCCCTTGCATTTTCTACCAATTCCGGTACCCAGTCCAAATGCTCCCCCACAAAGGCTTTTGCTTCCTCCCCTTTTCCGTTTGCCAGCAAAAAGCCCAGAAATTCCAGCTCGATTATCAGGTGATCCGGGGTCTCCTGCATTTCTGGCGGTATTTCCAGTCCATACTGATTTAACAGCTCTCTCATATGCAGGGCCCGGTCTGATAAAAGATAGCCCTTTTGCCGGGCGAAGGGGAGTTCAGTTTTCTCCCCTTCGCTCCAGGGCCGAAACAGGGATTCCACGGGGATAATCCTGGTCTTAGGATGAACAAAGGCTTCCAGATAATCGTCCCGGTAATTCCAGTCTTCCGGCTCCTTCAGGGCATCGGCCAATTCAAACCATATTTCACTGTTCATTTTCATCCCCCTAACCGAGGAGATTAACCGGCAGGGCTGCGGCAAGAATCAGGTAGCGCAGAATAAATCCTCCAGACAGTACCATCACTTCACTTAAGACAGTCAAAGCTTTGTTTTCATGTTTAGCATTGCCCATTTCCCACCATTCAATGAGTAGAGGCAGTACCAGGCCCAGGCCGATAAGTCCACCCCAGAAGAGAGCAGCAAATTTGCCGGTCAACAGCAAATCTACCGATTGCCGGGCTACATCGGAAGAAGTGCCGGTTACATAAACCAGGAAAAACAGCAAAATCAACTCTCCAATCAGCAGACCCAGGTGCACTTTTTTCATACCCTGCAGCTGACCAATAATTCCACCATCCAGCCAGAGGGCAGTGATAACGGCTGCTGCCATCCCCGTCGACAGCGCAGAAACCAGGAATAACACCGGTAAAACTGCCGTGTTCCAGAGAGGAACAGTGTTTACTACACCGATCAACAAGCCCGTATATCCAGCTGTACCAAGCGCCAGCAGGTTGCCGGTTGTTACCAGCCAGCGCGGCAATTCTTGCTTTTTCCATACCAGCCAGCCGCAGTAAAGCAGTACCAGCATATACAGGGAGATGATGATAGTACCGTTGGTCATCATTGAACCCGGGAAGTTCAAAAAGAGGTACAAAAAGCGCCAGGGCGCTTTCAAGCCCGCTTCAGCGTCAAATACCAGTAACAACAAACCAAGAGCCATTAAGGGTATTGCCAGTAAAATGCCGCTTTTAGTCAAAGCCTCCCACTTACCCCGCGGCCACAGGCGGGGGGCATTGACTGCCGTCAGAAACGCGCCGGCACTAACCCCGGCTAAAAAGAGGTAGGCTGCGATGATCGTTCCCCATGCCATAAAGTCCTCACCTCACGTAAAAGATTTTGGCCTTTGTACACAGATCAGGCCGGAGCGGTTTGGCTCCCCGTTTGATGATTTCCTTGTTGATTTCACTTTTGGGGTCATCCAGGTCCCCAAAGATCCGACAACCGGTAATGCAGGAAGTTACACAGTGGGGTTCACCGCCCGCTTCCACCAGTTCAATACAGAAACGGCACTTTTCCACCACCCCGGTTTTCTCATCCTGGATCCGGGCCTGGTAAGGACAGGCCACCATGCAGTATTTACAGCCGATACATTTGTCAGGGTCAACCAGGACAACACCGTCAGGCCGCCGGTAGCTGGCAGTGGTGGGACAAACTTTGACACAGGGAGCGTCTTCACAGTGCTGGCACTGGATAAAGACATTTTCCACCCGGACATCGGGATACACCCCGCTTTCTCTCTGCTCTAACCGGGTAAAAGCCTGACCCGGTTCCAGTTCATTTTGCATCTGACAGCCTACTTTGCATGAAAAGCAGGCTACACACTTCCTGGTATCGATTAACATCCCGTAACGTGCCATGTCTTACGCCTCCTTCCGGACTTTGACGACCACTTCCATCGCATTGACGGCTCCGGACATGGGTTCGATCATGTATTTGATAAAGTCGTTCATGCTGATGCCAAAGCCTTTGGAATAACGCATCTTTTTGGCAAAACTGCCATAATGGCCGGGCAGGTATACAACATCAGGATGCAAAAGTTCTGTCACTTTAGCCCTGATCCGTCCTTTGGCGCGATCGTTCTCGACAATAACCCAGTCACCATCTTTGATACCCAGCGCTTTGGCCCGTTTAGCCGGTATCCACAGCCTTTCCATGTCATACTGTTTGGTAATTTCCAGCAGTACAGGCAAGTTGGCAGTAGAGGTATGGGAGTGAATACCCTGCTTGCCGTGCAACAACCGGAATTCTCCCTGTTCAGGATTGGGTTTGACCAGAGGCTCGATCCAACGGGGCACCGCGCTGAAACCAGCCTTGGCAAAGGCCTGGGAAGCAAATTCCACTTTTTTGCTGGGGGTTTTCAGTTCTGTGAAACCTTCCGGCATCTCCTGGTCTTTGAAGCTGATAACTCCTTTTTCCAGCAACTGTTCCAAAGTAACGCCTGCTCCGGCCAGCATAATCCGGTTAACTTCCTCCAGAGTGAAGTTGAAATACTGGCCAACTCCAGCCGCTTGGGCAATCCCGGTCACTATTTCATCAAAAGGCCTGGTTTCTTTGTGCAGTGGTTCCATAACTTTAGCTCTGATAGCCACAGCCGGGACCCAGCCTTTTTGCGGCTCCACTAGTTCTGTCCGTTCCAGATAAGTGGGTTCTGGCAACACATAGTGAGCCAGCTCTGCTGTTTCGCTCATGAACATGTCGATAACAACCAGCAATTCCAGATTCTTAAACCCTTCAATCATATGCTGGGGATCTGGCACATTGCGGATTGGGTTGAAGTGATAAACAATTCCTGCTTTGGCTTTGCCTTCTTTGGCTTTTTGCGCTACCAGTTGAATAATGCCTTTGGACGGCAAAGCTAATGGATAAGTGTCATTTTCACCAACTTCATCCAGACGTCTGACTTTCGGTTTTTCCGGTTCCGGGAATTTGGTATGATCTAATTTGCCCAGCTTCGGTTTGGCGCCAAAAACAAGACCGCCTTGCCGGTTGATATTGCCGATTAAGGCATTGACCAGGGCCACCATCCGGGCTGTTTCGGTGCTGTTCTGATAGCTGCAACCAAAGCCCCCTTTCCAGCTTGGCTCAATAAAAGCTTTGGGTTTGGCTTTGGCAAAATCGGTAGCGATTTCCTCAATGGTCTCAGCCTTGATGCCGGTGATTTTTTCCGCCCAGGCCGGTGTGTACTGAGCCATGGCTGCAGCAAATTCCGGGAAACCGACAGCATTCTTAGTGACAAATTCTTCATCATAAAGCTTATCCCGAATGATTACATGCGCCATAGCCAGCAGGAAAGCCAGGTCGGTACCAGGATTGATCGGCAGCCACTTGTCGGCCAGGGGCGCCGTGCTGTTGTAACGGGGGTCGATGACAATAATCTTGGCCCCTTTGCTCTTGGCCTTCAGCAGGGCAGAAATGGAAGAAGGTTTAATCCCGTCAGCATAACTACGGCCGATAAAAATCATATATTTGGCTTTGCTGACATCGGCCGAAGGAACTCCACCCAAAGTCCACTGCATGCCTACATCCCGGTTAAGGCTGCACATCACGTGATGAGAAAGGATAGTAGGAGTACCAAGGGCATAGGCCAGCCGTTCCCCGTAAAACTCACCGATTTCCTTGGGGTTGTGAGCATAGAAAATAGTTTCTCCACCGTATTTCTGCCGGATTTCCTGCAGCTTTTCGCCAATTTCTTTAAAGGCCTGTTCCCAGGAAATTGGTTCAAACTTGTTATCCCCGACCCGTTTCAACGGCTGTGTTAAACGGTCCGGATGATAAACCCAGCTGGCCACCCCCTGTCCGCGGGCGCATACCTTACCCTTGCTGGCCGGATGGTCAGGATTGCCGGTAATTTTCCAGATCCGGCCGTTTTTTAAATGCACCAGCACACCACAGCGGCTGGAACAGCCATTACACAGCGTCGGCTTAACAACCACTTCTGCTTTTTCCGCTGCTGTCAGCCAATCGCCGAAACTTAGCCACTGCGAAGCGGCCAGGGCGGCCCCGGTGACCGCCGTAGTTTTTAGAAACGAGCGGCGTGTCATGGCTTTTTGTAGCATAATCGCTCCTCCTCTCACTTGTTCAGAGAAACACAATCCGTTTTGGTTTCTATTAGTTCTTGTGTTCACTTTTATAATTCGCTCTACTATTTTTATTTCCTGCCTTGCTTTTATTCGTTATTTTGATAGAATTATAACCAAACGTTTATATATATTAGGAGGACATATTATGCTCAACTTACATCAAATTCAATTGTTCATCACCATTGTCAAAGAGGGCAGTTTTTCCGCCGCAGCCAAATTGTTGCATATGTCACAACCGGCAGTCAGCGCCCAGTTAAAAAAACTGGAGGAAACTCTTGGCGTCCAGCTCCTAAACCGTCAGGGCCGTCAGCTGATGCTAACACCCGCTGGTTTTCTCGTCTATGAACATGGTAAGGAGATCCTGGAAAAAGCAAAACAGCTGCTGCAGGAATTGAATGTTTACTCCCAAAAATGTGAGGAACAGATCTTACTGGGGGCCAGCACACTGGTAGCAGACTTTCCCTTGCCCTGTGCCTTATATGTTTTTAAAGAAAAATACCCACAATACTGTGTCAAAGTACGCCGGGAAAGAGCCGCAGAAATCGTGAAATTGCTTGCTGACGGCGAACTGGAACTGGCTTTGCTGGAAGGAGCCACTACCTATCCCGGCTGGACCAATTATGCCTGTGGCCAGGACGAACTGCTGGTAGCCGTACCGGCTGAACACCCTCTGGCCGGAACAGCTCAGGTAACCGCCCAGGACTTATTAAGAGCAGTTTTTCTTACTGGAGAGCGGAACTCCGGCCTGCGCTCTGCCATAGACTATTATCTGCAACAGCTGGGACTCAGTGTTGAAGCCTTGCCAAAAACCCTGGAATTAAACAGTATCGCCGCTATCAAATCAGCTCTGGAAGCAGGGATGGGTATCAGCATTTTGCCTCGTTCGGTCATGCGGCGGGAAATCCGCACGAAAACAGTAAAGGCCCTCCCGCTGGAAGGCCTCAACATGCCGCTCTATTTTTATCTGCTTACTAAGGAACAAACCAAATTGACACCTGGCGTTAAGCTGTTGCTGAATTTCTTATCTGATCCCGCCCAGCGGGTCTTCTGTTAAGCAAACCAGCGGCGCAACAGATAAGCTCCAACGGCGGCTCCTGCCGTTACGGCCAGCAGAAACAGGTAACAGTGCAAGGAAAAAGAGGGAATTCCGCTGGCCAGAGCCCCCACATTACATCCCGAAGCCAGGCGGGCACCCAGCCCCATCAGACCGCCGCCAATCAGGGCGAGAAGCGCCATAGTTCTATTGGCCATGGACCGCCATCGCCATTGACCCGCCAGAGTACTGGACAGAAAAGATCCCAGAACCATGCCGGCCACCAGCCAGGTACCAAAATAGCCGGCAACCCATTGACTGAGAGTAGGCTTCATCCCTTCAATCTGGTAGTAACTCCAGCTAATTGGCGAGAAACCTATGCTCTCTAAAATCGCTCCCCACCAGCCCGCCAGGGCAGTTGTAATGCGCCAGGGTTGTGCATAAACTGCCAGCATTAAGGTATTGGCTATAGCCAATACTATTGCGCCTGCCCAGTAGGGCCAATCCCGTTTGTACCAGGGACGGTGATGCGAATTTGCCATACGCCGCATTCCACTTCCTCCACTTCCAAAACCACTTGGTGCTTGCGAGCCCAGTTTTCAAAGGTGCGGGCTGTACAGCTGTGATCTGTTTCCAAAACCAGCGAATCTCCCGGCTTAAGCTGCTTCAATTCTTTTTCCGCTTTTAATAATGGCAGGGGACACATTTCCCCCCAGGCTTCCAAAAATATTTCCGCCATAGTTACTCCCCCCGTAGTTTATACCAGATCAGAGTCAAGATCGCAATTTGTGTGGTGGCCAGGCCCCAAAGAGGAAAACGGGTAGCCAAATCGACAGGAGCCCTCAAGGCCTGTTGCCACCAGGGAAAGAGCCAGACAGCCAGCCCGGTACCAAGCAGAAAGGCGATAAAGGCCAGCCATTGCATGGCATAACCCTCCCCCATGCGCATCAGCATACCGGAAGCACAGCCTCCAGCTAACACCATACCAAGGCCGAACAAAAGGCCGCCAATCACCGTGCCCCATCCCCAGGGCTCCCAGTAACCGACAATCGTATGTCCGGTCGCTTGCCGCCATACCCTCACAATAGTAAATCCGATTGTAGTGACTAGCATCAGCAAAAATAGCGCACGGGCAGGTTGCTTAAAACCGAACAGAAAATAATCCCTGAGCATGCTGGCCATGCAAAACCGGCTGCGCTGCAGCGTAAAACCAAAAATGATTCCAAACAGCCAGGCACCGGCCAGGCCCCCGGCCTGACGGGATAAGTACCAGGCAACTGAAATCATCACCAGGAGGCCTAAACTGAATAAAAACCACTGTTTTCTCATTTCCTCACCTCATGAATATTATAACAGAAAAGCGCCCCCGCAGGGGCGCTTTTTGCTATTTAGCCGTAGGTTTAATTCCCCGGTTATTAAGTTCAGTTACGATATAGGGATAGAAAATATATCCCGCCCATAAGGGTTCTTTATCAATTGCCACAATGGGCAAGGGGGTCTGGTTATCTTTTACCAGTTTTTCCACTTCCGGATATTCATCCAATTCGTCATCATCGACATCGATATATTTCACAATCACCCGGTTGTCATAGAGACGACGGAAATCACGATCCAGCGAGTAAGCTATCTCCTCCGGAGATATGGATGGCCCTCAACCACCGGAAAAACAGGCACTGGCAATGCGGGACCCAAAAATTTGTATAACAGTTTGCTCTGCCATGGTTATCTCCTCCTTAAACTTCAGCAATCACCTTTTGCAATTTTTCAGTCACCTGGGTAGCTACCTCAAGTAAACCTTCGTTGTTCATGATCCCCATCATAGTCATGGGGTTGATAGCCGATACCAGAATGCCATCATCTTCTTCTGCCACAATCACATTACAGGGCAACATCAGACCGATGGCAGGCTCCAGGGATAGAGCTTTATAAGCCATAGGCGGATTACATGCCCCCAGAATTTTATAATTCCTGTAGTCCACATCTAACTTTTTCTTGAGAGTTTCTTTAACATCTATTTCGGTAATCACACCAAAACCATTGTTCTGTAAAGCTGTTCTGACTTTTTCCTCTACCTGGCTGAACTCCCCTGAAACCTTTTTGCTGATCCCTAAATCAATCATCATATTTCCTCCTCGCTATGGCCAGCCCATGGGCTGGCGGTAATTTTTCCCAGCACAACAACTCCCAACCGCTACCTTCTACCAGCTCATAAATAGCCTGAATGGTTAGCCGTTCAGAAAGGGGCGGCCCCCATTCCATAGGCTGGGGCAACCACTCAACAATAGCCAGCCAACCAGCAGTAGTCATTACAGCAGCTAACTGCTGTAAAAATTCTACCGGTTTCTCTATCTCATGCAGTACATTGGCCAGGAAAACCCCATCAGCTGGCTGTGGGAGGAGCAGATTTACCCCATCTGTCTGTACATATTCCACATTGAGCAAGCCTGCCTGATCACATCTCTCACGGGTCGCTGCCAGCATTTCCGGAGCCACATCTACTGCAAGAACTTTTCCATTCAAACCAACCTGTCGGGCCAGTGGTTCAGTAAAATAACCACTGCCACAGCCAAAATCAACAATAACCTGACCTGGCAGCAGCGGAAGTTTGCTGATTACCAGTTCCGGGGGTAAAATTTGCCGTCGTACCGGACTATCCAGCTTGGCCATTTGTTTTGGGTCAAAGCGATGGGTCATGCTCTATCTCTCCCTTTTTAGCTCTTCCAGCCTTTCCTCCAGCTCTTCCAGTTCTTGTACCATGGCAGGACGCAGAGAATGGGCTGGCCAGCGCTTCTTAAGGTCAGCTATTCGGGCTTCCAGTTCCTTTATCTCCTGTTCAGCATTATTAGTTTTCATATAACCACCCCCTATTATGTAGGGCCGCTTAGAAAGAACGGCGGGTTTGAACCCGCCGCCTCCCTGCTGGAGAACCACCGGTTCTCCTGGTTTAACCTCAACTGAATCCGCCAAAACCGCAGGAAGAGGAAGAAGAACAGGAGCCGCTGCCGCCTTTAACAGCAAAGCCAAAACTACCAAACAGCTGTTTCACATGTCCGCCACATTCAGGACAGCGAACTTTATCCTTTTCCTGCAGAGGAACCAGTTTGGTAAATTTATGTCCACATTCCAGGCATTGAAAATCATAGTTTGGCATAGGTATCACCTCCAAGTCTTACTTTAATTATACTAATCATCTCTTTCGCCGTCAATAAATACCTATGCCCCGTATCTCACATTTGTGCCAATCTGGCTTCAATAGCTTTCACCAGCTCCCGCAAACGGTTAACTTCTTCCTCATATTTCCTTACAGTACCACCGGACACGTGGAGACCGGTTTGAGAAAGAACAAACATCCGTTCTTCTTCCACTTCTTCCAGTTCCTCTTTGGCTTTAGCCAGCCGCTCCAGCAGTTCCTCTTTGCTCAGTTTTTCCCATTCCATCTCCCATTACCTCCCATCTTGATTATGCTGTCTGGGGCTTACCCAGCCATTGCCGTTTTTCCGCCATTTTGCCATACCAGGCAGCTCCCTGCACCTGCAGGATAAAGGCCAGGGTTACAATCAGGGCTGCCTTGGGACCAAAGGTAGTCACTGCTAATCCCAGGGAAAGAGACAGATTGCGCATTACCGTCCCATAGACCAGGGCTACTGCATCATTGCGTTTTAATAAGAGTTTGCCCACTACTGTACTGAGGAAGAAATTCAACAGGTAAAAGACTGCCAGTACCGTTAGAGCCTGCCCAATCAGCCCGGGGTTTTCTACAATCATTTTTGCCTTCATGCTAATGGAAGAGAAAATGACAAACAGCATAGCCCACACGCTGGCGCTGGGGAAAATGGGTTTAATTTTTTGCTGAAATTCCTGCTGAGTGTATTTTTTCATCAGCCAGCGATAGGTGATATTCCCCAGTAACATAGGCAAAAATACTACTAAAGCTATTGTAATGAAAGTCTGCTGGACATTAACGGGAATAAGTTTGCCTACCATCACCAGCAAGTACCAGGGCGCCAGCAGGCTACCTAAAATCAAACTGATAGCAGTTATTTTCACCGCCGCCGCCACATTGCCTTTAAACAACATGGTCCAGGAAATGGTCATACCGCTGGTGGGCAACAGGGAAGCCAGCACCAGGCCGGCAAACAGCAGCGGTTCATTGGTGAGCAGGGTTTTGCCAAGTATATATGCGATACCGGGAATTACAATAAAGTTGAGCAGTAAACTGGTCACTAGCACCTGCCAGTGGGACAGGTCAAAAGCTTCTTTAATTTTAAAGCCGATCATGGTGGGATAGATCATTAACACCGTTGCCACCAGGATATATTTTTTCAAAAAGGAAGTATCCCACTGGTATCCTACCATAAACCCGATCAGTAAAACAATCGGTATAGCTAAAACCAGGTTTTTACCCGGCCAGTGGAAAATTTTTTTCAGCATAGTCATCATCCTTTCACTGATGGAAACTGGGTCAGATCGGTATGGGGCAGGAACAAAGCTGAAACATACTCGTCCATAAAGGTATTGCCGGCAGAAAGTTCAATATAGGTCATCATTTCTCCGATCTGCCGAGCACGATGCCAGGCAGAGACCGACAACAAGGCCAATTGCGCCCCTTTCAAGGAAGTATTGCCGACATAAGCATACTTATCTCGTTCCACATCGGGCAACAAGCCGATTTCTACCGCTTCCGGAATGCTGAGATAATGGCCAAAACCGCCGGCAATGAAGATACGGTCGATGGCCTCAAGCGGCAGGTCCACCGCCCTTAACAGGCTGCGCACTCCGGCATAAACGGCTCCTTTAGAGCGGATCAGGTTTTTGATATCGCTTTCAGTTATTACAATATCTTTGCCGCTGCCACTATCCTTGGCCCAGGCCAATACGTATTCCTTTTCTCCGTCCCGCTCTCTCAGCCGGTCAGTTTGGACCTGGTCGGTGAACTTGCCGGTACGGTCAATCAGACCGGCCCGGCGCAGCTGGCCCAGCAACTCGATTAAGCCTGATCCGCAAATGCCAATCGGTTTGGCATCCTGCACCGTCTTGTACTCAATTTCTCCGGTAGAGGAGTCAATTTTCACCCGTTCGATGGCCCCTTCCATGGCCCGCATGCCAAAGGTGATACCGCCCCCTTCGAAAGCCGGACCGGCGGAACAGGCACAGGTCACCAGCCAGTCCCGATTGCCCAGCACCATTTCTCCATTGGTGCCGATGTCAATAAAAAGCGTGATTTCCTCCGCATCAGTCAAACGGGTAGCCAGTACCCCGGCAGTAATATCTCCCCCGACATAGGAAGCGACCGATGGAATCAAATAGACCATGCCCCGGGGATGAATTTTAACGCCGATCTCAGCGGCATCTACTGCCGCCACGCTGGATATAGTTGGAATGTAGGGTTCCAGACGAATGTATTTGGGCGAAATGCCAAGAAACAATTGGGACATGGTAGTGTTGCCCGCTGCTACCAGACCATAGATATCTTCCCGATTGATCTGGGTTTCTTTTTCAATTTGCCGGATCAAATCATTAATCGTCTTGACAACTGCCTGCTGCAGTTCTGTTAGTCCGTCTTTGTTTTCCGTAGCGTGAATCATTCTACTGATCACATCATCGCCATACTGGGCCTGCAGGTTATATGTGCCAGCCCTGGCCACTGTTTGGCCGTTAGCCAGATTATGCAGGCTGACTACCACTGTAGTGGTGCCGATATCCACCGCTAAACCAAAGCGTTCCTTGCCGGGGTTGTTTGGTTCCACCGCTATTACCTGCCAGCCGCAATCAGTAAGGGACATGATTACATCCACTTTCCACATCGCAGTCCGCAGATCTTCCGGCAAACGCTGCAGTAAACGCAAGGGCAAATGTACCGGCTGATATCCCTGTACGGCCAGAGCCGCCAGCAAACGCTGGCTGTCTACGGTGATATCATCTAAGGTTGGGGGAGTTAAATCCAGAGTTACTGTACGCAGTAAAGGTTCAAAGGGAAAATCCCCCAGATCAGGCTGTTCCAATTCTCCAATGAGTACCTGATGCCGGCGCAAACGGGAATCAGCCGGCACTTCTACTGTCACATCACTGATTGCAAAAGCTTGACACCCCAGGACCATCCCCTGTTTCTGCTGGGCCGGTGAAAGATTGCGGGTACTGTCCACCCGCACCTCTCCTTCCTTTACCTGAACCAGACATTTGCCACAGGTCCCGGCCCCGCCACAGGTACTTTTAATACTGATTCCCGCCACCGCAGCTGCTTTCAGAAGACTGGTTCCCTGTTCCACTTCCACTGTTACCTGGTCGGGTAAAAATAACACCTTCACTTTGCTCATCCTCATTCCTCTCCCTTCTATACTCTCTTAAGCGCCTTCCTTTTTTCCCATTCCCATCAATTTGGCCATCCGCAAGGGATGCCGCCGCAAACAGTATTCTAGTGAGACTTTTCCGTTAAGCATACTGGGCAAGAGGTGGCGGTTTTCCTTGATCAGAAAAGCGGCCAGGTGTGCTACAATTCCAAAAGCCAGCATACCAGTACCGATATTATGCAATGTTGCCAGCCACCACACAGTATCAGGACTCAAGTCCACTCCCGGCATGTTTTTGTAGACCTTCAAGGCACCAGTAATAATGATCAGGGCAAAACTTATGGCCATATAGCCATAAGCAACTCTCTGTTCTGCCAGGTATTTGTCATGCTCCGGTTCCGGTTGCCCGGTTAACATACATTTGATGATATGAATGGATTCCTTTAAATCACCTTGCCGGGGCAGGATATCGTATTCTTTGAGAATAATCATCAAAGCCAGATGATAGAAAGCTGCAAAAATCAATACCGCTGCCGCCCAGTAATGGATTTTCAAGGTCAGAGCAAAATTGGCCGACCATTGCAGACCAGGGATAGAAGCTATCCCATAGCGTTTTGCCATTGGCATCTGCATTATGCCACTAAAAAACAGAGTAAAGGTAGAAAGAGCCACCAGCCAGTGAATTATGCGCGTCGCCAGTTTGTGACGAATAACTTTTCCTTCCTCATGCAAAATAGCCATTTTATTTCCCCTCCCTGGTTAAGGTTTTGTAGGCGGTAATACCGGCCGCTACCAAACCGGCCACAGGAGCAATAGCTATACTGGTCATAGCCTCTTTCGGATCATCGGAAGCATTTTTCACTTTTACCGGCATTGCAGGTTTGCCGGGTTTTTCGGGATCGGCCACCCCTTGTTCAATCAGGGCTTTATTGATTTCTTCAAAAGGTACGGCAGATACATAGAAAGTGGAAGTACCTCCGTTTTCCTTTTCACCATAGATGTAACCGCCAATTTCTTCAGCCCGTTGATGAGCCAATTTCCGCATTTCTTCCTTGGGCCCGAAACTGATAGCTCCGTGCGGGCAGGCTTCCACGCAGGCAGGCTGTTTGCCTTCTTTCACCCGGTCCAGGCAAAGATCACACTTATACATGACCCCGCCTCCAATTAGACCGGGCAGTACTTTCATATAAATCCCCACTCCGCCTTGCCGCTGAGGAATATGCCAGGGACAAACAGCCTGACACTTGGCACCGCCAAAGCAACCATTTTCATCAATCACTACCGCTCCTTCAGGGGTTTTGTTATTGACACCGAAGGGGCAGAGATTAGCACAGGGCGGGTTATCGCAATGCATACAGCGCCGCGGAATGCTAATCTCTACATCCTGTCCTTGATGTTTAACTTTTACTTTTTGAATATAAGTCCAGTTATAAGGAGTTAAACGATTTTTAATACTTCTCTTTTTGGACCAGTCCTCAAATTTTCCGGTCGGCCAGTTTACCGGAATAGGGCCTTTC
The DNA here is from genome assembly GCF_900167165.1 of Carboxydocella sporoproducens DSM 16521. Lineage (NCBI taxonomy): Bacteria > Bacillati > Bacillota > Clostridia > Eubacteriales > Clostridiales Family XVI. Incertae Sedis > Carboxydocella > Carboxydocella thermautotrophica. Next base: position 13,508 of record NZ_FUXM01000008.1, read on the forward strand.
GGCTCAGGGAATTTATGCTGGTTCGCATTCCGGCAGGCGTCTACACAAACACCGCAACCGGTGCATTTAGTCAAATCTATGACAGTGCCATAACCCTGTTCTCCGCTCGCAGCATTGGCCTGCTGGGGGCCCTGACTCAAAATCATGGCTCCCGCCACGCCGGCAGTCAGGCTTCTTTTCAGGAATTCTCGTCTCGATACTTTCACCAAAATCTACCTCCTTTTCGTTATACCCTTACTGGGTATATGTATTTGTCGTAGTTTATTATATTCAACTCTTTTATCTATGTCAATACTTTTTGTATTTGTGATGGAAATAATTAACGTCAAACAAAAAACAGGTGCCAGCGCACCTGTTTGCCATCAACCAAGGGGTTCCCCTTCACTCAATATATCCTTTACTATTTCCCGTAACACACTGCGGACAGCCGGGCTTTTCAATAATTCCGGCAAATTGGCTCGCAGCCAGCTGCGAATGCGGGTCTGTTGTTCCGGTTTGCTGATATATTCTTCCGCTATTTTGCTCAACTGCTGTCTACCTTCCGGACTGTTCAAATATTGCTCAATGGCTTCTGTGATTTCAGGCAATGAAGGCGTGGGAGCAGGAGTGGGGTGCGGACAGACTGGCTGCTGATTGGGTTGTTTGTAACAGCAATATAGCCAATAATAGGGCCAGTAAAACATAAAAATATACCTCCCGCAGGGTAGGAGTTTTAATTCATCTTATGCTCTACCCCTGCGAGAGGAACTACTAAATTTTATTTTTCCTTCAATTTTTCAGCAATATAGGCTCTCAGGTAATCCATATCTTTGCCTTTTTCCGCCATTACTTCCTTTAGATGCTCGCCGGTCTCCGCCTCGGATAACCCCAATTCCCTTGCTAACTGATTTTTATCCAGTCCGAAAGCCCGGGCAACGTCTTCCAGTGTCATCCACCCTTTAATCTGAGCCGGATCATTAATTTGTTCTATTTCGGCAGCAACCGGAGTAGACTGCCATATCCCTGTCACCTGTGTAATCAGGGGTGGCAGGAAAAAAGCCAATAACCCCAGCACCAGAAATAAACCCTTGCTCTTTATGGTCAGTGTCTCCGGTACAGGACAGGCATCTACACATTTCAGACAGCTGACACAGGATGAATCTGTTATTTTTTCCCGTTCAGTTATTTTTACCGCTGTCGGACAAACCCGATCACAGCGATGGCAACTAATACAGGTCTCAGCCTTACGACCGGGTCGTAATGAACCCAGTTTGTTAAATAATCCCACCAGACCGCCCAGGGGGCACAGATAGCGGCACCAAAAGCGTGATATGGCCATACTGCCAGCTATAAACAGGCCAATTACCAGCACAGGTATATAATCCTCAAACTTGAAGTGAAAGAAGGCTTTGTAGGGATCGTAACTTTCAAAAACCAGTTCATTTGCGTAGTAGGTAGCAACCACAATTATTACCAACATCAGGTAACGTCCATAACTGAAAATATGATCCAGGTTTCTCCCGAGTTCCAGCTGCCGCCCAAATATTTTTTTGCTTGCCCAGGCAAAGAAATCCTGTAATGCTCCCAGCGGACAGAGCCAGCCGCAAAAAAAGCTACCGGCCAGGAAAGCAGATAAAACCAGGCCACCAAATAAAATCAGATTTGACCAGTTGGTTTTTTCTATAAAGGTGCCGCTGACTGCCAGTGTTGCAGCTGTTTCCACCGCCCCAAAAGGGCAAAACGAATCAAGGGGGGCCGCTCCCTTTGGTCCACCTCCTACTAACTGGTGCCTAAGGCCCAGCCAGGCTGCCAAAACTACCATGCTCGTGAGAATCAGTCTGCGCCATAATTGTGTTTTCTGCATTCAAACCACCTCCACCAGAATATAAGGCAAAAACCGTGCCAAACAAAAAACCGCCAACAAAGGCGGTTTTAGTGGATTTAAATTGCAAAAATTGCACTATTTAATGCAATAATTTTGCATTTTATAGTATAAAGTCCTGAGGCTGATCCCTAATAAAGCCGCTGCCTTTTTCCTGTTACCCCCGGCCAGGACCAGTGCCCGTTCTATGGCCTTACGTTCTAACCGGTAAAGATTTACTTCACTTTCACCAGTTTCAGGCAGGACCGGCAAATCAAGATCAAAGGTTTCCTGACGCCCGTCCCAAAACAACATGGATCGTTCAGCCACATTCGCTAATTCCCGCACATTCCCCGGCCAGGAATATGCCAGCGCCCTGGCCTCTAATTCCTCATCAAATTCCGGCTTCGGCTTGCCCAGTTTGGCCGCCTGCCTGGCACAAAAATGCTGCAACAGAGGCAGAATATCCCCTTTCCGCTCCCTTAATGGTGGTATGGTGAGCTGAACCACATTCAAACGATAATACAAGTCGGCCCGAAAACGTCCAGCGGCTACTTCTTGCGCAAGATCCCGGTTAGTGGCCGCCACCAGGCGCACATCAATCCTGATTTCCTTCACTCCTCCTACCGGCATTACAACCCGTTCCTGCAAAACCCGAAGCAGTTTGGCCTGCAACGATAAAGGCAATTCTCCGATTTCATCCAAAAACAGGGTTCCACCATCAGCCAGACGCAATAAACCGGGATAACTCTGCTGGGCACCGGTAAAAGCCCCTTTTTCATGCCCAAATAGCTGGCTTTCCAGTAAACTTTCCGTCAACGCCGCGCAGTTGACCGCCAGAAAGGGTTCATCCCTGCGTTGACTGAATGCATGTAAGAGGCGGGCCACTACTTCTTTGCCTGTTCCCGTTTCGCCAGTCAACAGAACGGTTGTGTCCACCTGGGCAACTACCTTGATTTTCTCTAAAAGATTCCTGCTCAAAGGGTCCACTCCTATAAACTCCGGAACCCCATCCCGGTATTTTTCCGCTTGCACCCGACGCAACAGTTTACGGCGTTCCAATGCTTTATTTAATACGGTCTGTAACTGCTCTGGACCAGACAGTGGTTTGGTCAGAAAGTCATCAGCTCCTGCCTGAATAGCCTGAACGGCAGTTTCAATTGTACCATAGGCCGTAATTACCAGAAGTGCACCGTCAAAACCCTGAGCTCGTAACTCCCGCACCACCTCAATACCGTTTTTATCCGGCAAACGCAAGTCGCAAAAAACAGCATCAAAATGTTGTTGCCGCCAGAGTGCAAAGGCTCTTTCTGCATTTTCTGCTGCTTCCGTTTCAAAGCCAAGCTTTTTTAACATCCCACCAAGCATCAAACGTACGGATTTCTCATCATCAATAACCAGTATCTTTTTCATCCTCCCACCTCCTCAGCTTGAGTGTAACCCGACCCCCGCCATTATAATTGGCCAGGATCAATTCGCCACCCATCAGCTCGGTTATTTTACGGGATAAAGCAAGGCCCAGCCCGTATCCGCCGGGTTTGTCCGATTCCATTAGTCCTTCCATTTGCAGTACTTTTTCGCCGAAACCCGGTCCGCGGTCAAAAATGTCTACCCACAACCAGTCTTTTTCTTCTCTAAATTTTACCACCAGCGCTTCCTCTTTTCTTCCCATGACCTGCCAGGCGTTCTGCAGCAGATTTAACAGGACATGACGCAAGGCTTCGCCGTTTGCTAATACCCTGGCCTCTTGCTTGTCCATTTCCACAATCAGGCGTTCCGGCCCGTACTTCCATGCCAGTTCCTCGAATATTTCCTTTATATAAATAGGCTCAACCGGCAAAATTCCGCTCCTGGTATAGGTCAGTAAAATAGCGGCAAACTCCTCAAGACGCCCGCTTTCTTCAACAATGCTCTGTAAATATTCCCTTTTTTCCGGATCAGACTCATCCATTAACAGCAGTTGTCCCAATCCTTTGACCGCAGCCACGGGATTTCGCACTTCATGGGCAATGCCCGCCATGAGCAAACCAATTTCAGCCAGTTTTTCTTTTTTTATATCCTCTTTTTCTTTTTGCAACAAATTCCAGGACATCAACACAAACCCCAGACTAATCCCCAGGCTGGCAATTAGCTGCCAGTAGGACGCCCTGCGCAGGCTTTGGGCTGTAATAGGTTCAAACACAATCTGCAACCCTTTTACCCGCGGTCTGTGTTCGCCACTGTTTCCTTCCCCCTCGCCGTCAATCCCGGGCAAGTGAACCGGAACCCAGACCACAAGCCCCTGTTCACCTGGTTCCACATGGGGCAATTTCTCTAACTTTAATGGCCTGGGGTCAATACTGCCTGCTCGTGCCAGCGCCTTTAACTCCCGGTTATATACGACCAATCCGGCTATTTCCCGCTGGCCAACAATACTTAACAACACCTCATCGAGTTTAACTGGGCCGGATTGACGCAAGCGGTTTTCCACTTGCCAGGCCACTCCGGCTCCCCGTTCCAAATAAATAGACCGAATATGTTCCTCAGTTTGTGCAAATTGGCGCAAACCGAAGAAAAATAAAGTGGCAGCCATAATGGCGACCACCAGCAATAAATAACGTTGAACTTTCGTCATCATTTATCCCCCCAAAAGGGACATTGCCGTCCCAGACACTGGCGATTGCGGGAAAAATAACGACATTTCCAGTCAGCAGCCGCGGGCAGTTCCACCTGCAAAAAGCGGGCAATGGCTTCCCTCCCGGCTGCCAGGGCCAGCATGGTACAGCGTTTGCAACAACGGGGGCCGCCGGTATCCGCCATTTTCTCTAAAGCCATAGCAGTTGCCCGGTTCGCCCAGGACCACTCTTCCCTTTTCAACGGTGTCGCTCCTGTCAGCACGGAGACAGCAATGCCCACACCGACCCCGGCTCCACAAGCGCCAAAGTAGCCGCAATGTCCACCTGGTACCCTGCTACCCCGTTTGATAGCCTCTTTCACCAGGGCCTCCTTTTCCTCCAGGCCCAGTAAATTAGCCGTTACCGCTACCAGTACCGCTGGCACCAGGGCATGATGTTCCGGTCCATGCATAGCAACCGTGGGGTGTTGCATTAAAAATTCCGCCAGGACTTCAGGCACTGTTTCTGAGGATTTCAGAGTTGTTTCCCGGATCACCCCCAGGGCATCCAGGCCATGGCAACGGTTACAGAGATAGTGCCCGTTAGGACAAGTTATAGCATTCATTTCCTTTTCCCCACAGAAAACACAGGTCTGTTCAACTGTCTGGTCATTATATATCAAGGGCTGACCACAGACAAAACAGGCATCTCTTTGCACAGGTTATTTCCTCCTCTTTTTTTCATCCTGTTCCCTGGACCAGGGAACCTCACAGGCGCCCCCCGCTCAACCGCCGCCAGTACCGCTCTTGGGGAGCATCCATAAAATAAAGAGAACCAGCAAGATGCCCGGAATCAGTTCCAAAAATTTTTCCAAATCTACCCCTCCTTACGCCGACGACTGATGACAAAGCCGGCCGGGCTAGTGCTATTAGCTTCTTTTTCAAGAAAATAGGCCAGGTTTTGCAGTTCCAGGGTCAAATCGGCATAGGCAACCCTCACTGTAGGCGGCAATTGCAGGGCAATAGGAGCAAAGTTCAAAATCCCCCTCACCCCGGCCAGTACCAGTTTTTCAGCCGCCCGCTGGGCCTGATCCTTGGGAACCGCCAGTACCGCCAGCTCCACTCCCATGCCAGCAACTATCTCCTCCATCTTTTCCATGGGATAGATCGGAATTCCCTCTACCGATTGACCGATTTTCTCCGGATCAGTATCAAAATATGCCACCACCCGGTGATTATCCAGAAAATGCTGGTGATATTTGCCAATTCCTAGCCCCAGGTTGCCAGCGCCAACGATTACTAATGCTCGGGGTTTGTCCGCCCCCATCATTTTGCGGATGGAATGGCGCAACTGGCTGACATAGTAACCTACCCCTCGATGACCGAATTCCCCCAGATAGGACAAATCTTTCCGCACCAGCGTATCAGCAATGCCCAGGCGATCCCCTAGTTCCTTAGATGAAACAGTTAATACCCCCATTTCCTCCAGATAGCCCAGACAGCGGGCATAGAGATTGAGTCGTCGGACTACCAGTTCCGGAATCTCTTTATTTTTCATACCGCTCACCCTCCATTGTGAATAAAGGCGGGTGCAAGCACTCGCCTACCCCCTTAGGGTATATTATAGCAGATTGTACCGCTTCAATACAAGAGCCGGATCGCAGAAACAGCGTAGCCAGACGGTTTACATTGCCGCCCAGGCTTTCTGTTTTTTCCGCCAGAATCCGCCCCTTTCAGGGCAAATTTGATCATACCAGGCATCATGCCATCATCCGGCTTAAAGGCATTTCCATACTGAATAGATGCAATTGTGATAAAAAGTACAATCCAGCGCATAATTAATACCGCCACAGTTTGGGCAATAATTTCTTTCACATTCGCGGCCTGCAGGTTTTCCTTTTTCAGAACCATAAAATTTGGGCCGCAGGTAATCACCCAGGATGGCGGCACAATCACTGCATTCCAGCATAGTGCTTCCCCCTTTACACCAACCGGATAGCCTGATAAGGGCAATTGGTAATACATTTGCCACAGCCTACACACATGGGATCGACAAAACGAAAATCGTCTTCATCTTCCCTTACAATAGCATAGGCCGGGCATTGTTCCGCGGGAGGGCAGCTCTGACAGTTTTTACAAATAGCAGGATCAAGAAAGGCCCTTTTTGTCGAAGACATCTTCTCCCTCCACCCTACCCTGATAGGGTATATTCTAATCAAATTATATTCTACAAGTTTTTCGCTGTCAATAAGAAAATTCATTCATCCAACCGTGATTTCCGATAGAGCTGAATGAAATTAAGAATAAAACGGATTTCTTTTTCTGTCATATGACAGATCTGGCGCAGGATAGCCTGCACATTTTCTTCCTGTAACAGTTCTCGCAATTGCGGGCTGAAGGTTGTGATAATTTCCTCCGGTTTCTCATTATCCATGACAAAATAACAGGGCGATACCCCCAGTACCTGGGCAATTCGCTCAATGGTGCGGAAAGAGGGCTGGACTTTTCCCTGTTCAATCTGGGCGATCATCCCAGCAGAAATCCCTGCCGCACCAGCCAGAGCCGCCTGGGTCAAGCCCTGTTCTTCCCGCAGCATGCGCACTTTCAGACCTAAAGCGGCATTTTCATTGAGAAGTGTAGGTACACTCACTTCCAGCACCTGGGCCAGACGCCGCATGGTACTCACTGCCGGTATTACTTTATCCTTTTCAACCTCGCTGATATAGGCCGGAGATAACCCCACCTTTAGCGCCAGTTCTGTTACCGTCCAGCCCTTATTCTTACGGGCCAGCCTTACCCGGTCCCCAAAAGTCAGGCCTTCATCATCCTGGGAAATGTCTACTATCTCCTCACGGGGTACATTCAAGGCACTGGCAATACGCCCCAGGGTTTTCAGTGAAGGCTTTTTCGCTCCCCGTTCTATTTCGCTCAAATAGGAAGGGGATAACCCGGCTTTTGCAGCAAAATCCACCAGGTTATAGCCGCGGGCTTCCCGTAATTCCCGAATTTTGTTGCCATTAATCTGCATCCTCTCTCCCACCCTTTTCGCCAACTTTATATATATTACGTAACTAGTTTACTACTGTTTCTGGTTGGCGTCAATAAAAAAGCTGCAGTTAAGCACTGCAGCTATCTTTCTTAACCTCTGGCTTTTTCCATCAGGTATTTCTCCGCCATGATACCGGCAATAGCTCCATCAGCAGCAGCTGTAATCACCTGGCGGAATTTTTTCACCCGTACATCCCCGGCAGCAAAAACTCCAGGCAGATTGGTCTCCATATCTTCATTGGCTTGAATATAACCCCATTCATTCATTTCTACCTGGCCTTTAAACCAGTGGGTCCGGGGCTGGGTGCCAATATAGACGAATACCCCATTGGCAGGAATATCAGTAAGCTCTCCAGTTTTTACATTTTCCACTGTAACTGAAGTGAGGTGTCCTTCTCCGTTAACTTTCCGTACTTCTGAATCCCACACCACTTTAATCTGCGGGTGGTTAAGGGCCTCCTCCTGAGCAATTTTGGAAGCCTGGAAGTGATCAAACTGGTGCACAATAGTAACCTGTTTGGCAAAGCGGGTCAGAAATACCGCTTCTTCTACTGCTGAGTTTCCACCTCCGACAACAATTACATTATCCGCATCCTGATACATAGCCCCATCACAGGTAGCACAGTAGTGAACACCCCGGCCTCTGAATTCTTCTTCCCCTTCAGCCGGCAGTTTTCGCGGTTCCGCCCCGGTAGCGATAATCACTGTCTTGGCGTAATACTCGGTATCTTCTGTACGCACATATTTTCTTTCTCCAGTCAGATCCACCTGGAAAATCTCCTTGAGGTCATGAATTTCCACTCCAAAGGATTTGGCCTGGTTGACCATGTTTTGCATCAATTCGCTACCCCGCACCGTGCCAGGAGTACCGGGATAGTTGGCAATGTGGAAAGTGGTAGCCGCCTGGCCACCTGGCAATCCTTCGTCAACCAGCACAGTGTGCAGTTTGGCCCGGCCGGCATATATGGACGCTGAAAGTCCAGCAGGACCACCGCCCAGGATCAGAACATCACACTCTACCTTGGCCAAACCACCTTCCCTGACACGGGGCCCGGTGATTTCTTCCACAGCCAGGCGCAATTGAGGTTTTGAGATATATCCCGTCAATCGCTTGCCTGCTTCTTCCCCGTTCTTGAAAAACAATACAGTCGGGCTGCCTTTCACTCCCAGCTGATTGGCCAGTTCCCGGTTGCCCTGGCGATAGATTTTCACAAATTTCATCATAGAACCATATTGTTCAGCGATCCGTTCATAACTGGGAGCCAGATATGCACAGGGCGGACAATCTGTGGAATAAAAATCAACTGCTACCGGCAGTTCACTGTGCAATACCTCAGACTCAAATTCAGCTGCACTGATCTCTTTTACAAATTCACTCATTTTTCTTCCTCCTTATACCCCGTATAGGTATTTCCCTGGCCTTATTCTACCATTCCGCTCAGCTTACTGTCAACAAAATTTTTGCTTCAAAAAAATTAAAGCCACCTGATCAGGTGGCCTGTTCCAGTTTTCCTAATGCCCGCTCTAATAAACTGCAATCTTCACAACCTGCAGCTGGCCCACCACCCCGGCATTTTTGCAAACAATAGCGGGCCGCCTGCACCAGAATACCCCGTTCCGCTTCCGTCAGCACTACCTGTGGCACAGGTCTCACCTCCGGACTTAGTTTACCCCAGTTTATCCCGGTAATATTCTAAACCAAGGGTATAAAGTTCTTTAATCGGTCTGCAGTCCGGTGCCTGAACCTTGCCAGTTCGACTCCAGGCTACCGCCCCGCATCCCCCGCCGCAAACATGGGCTACGGCACAATCCCGACACTCTGGGATTGTCAGCACATTCCGTGTTTGCCAGAGTCTGACGGCTTCCTGGTCATATATCACTTCCGGCCAGAAAATGCCCAGCCGATGCTCCGCCCGACCGGCAGTGGCGGTACAACCATAAATATAGCCGTGCAGATCAAAAACCCATTCTTTTTTGGCTGCAGGACAGGTATCAAAAGCCGGTACCAGCATTTCTCCGTTTTCTATCAGGTAACGGATGCCTTTGAAATCCGGCTGATGGAATTTTTGCAAGAGGGGTTCTTTTTTAGTCAGAGCGGCATAAGCAGCCCACATTTCCAGGCGGTTGAACAAATGCTGGGGCCTGGCGTAGCAATCATAAAGTTCATAATTTCTTCCCAGCTGAGTTTTAAACTGGCCAGGAGACAAATCCAACCAGCCCTGTTCCTCCAGATAACGCACCAGGGGCAAGAGGGAAGGTAAATTTTCTTTGTCTACTACTACCCGGAAATTGATGGGGAAACCAGCCGCTACCGCTGCCCTAATTCCTCTCATTATTTCAGCAAAAGTACCCCGACCATCAGCTGTACCCCGACGGGCATCGTGAACTTCCTGGGGCCCATCGATAGTCACCTGGATTTCTTTGATCCTTACCCCACTGGCCTGGAATAATGGAACAAACTGCTCCAGGTCGTACCCATTGGTTACGGCAGCCAGTTCGAAATCATTAGTCTTTGCCTGACGAGCAATATAATCAATAATTTCCAGTTGTCGGGGGCTGGCAATCAGCGGCTCACCGCCAAAGAGAGTAATAAAAGGCCTTGGTTGTTCCTGGCCAAATTTACTGCTGATATGTTGAAAAAAAGCATCCACAACTTCTTTAGTGACTAATTCTCCCTCTTTCATGCCCTGCTGAAAACAGTAGGTACAGGCCAGGTTACAGGCATAGGTAGGCACTAACAAAATATGGGTGGGAGAAGTGGCTAATTCCTGCTGAAATTCCCCATATTTATCAGCCAGCAACAGGCTTTCACTGGTGGCATCAGGCAGGATATAACCTCTGTCCTGCAGATAACTCAATAATTCCGGTCCTACCTCTTCCCAGCGACCAGCTGCCGCGGCTTCCAGCTGCGCTCCTTCCTCCGCTGTAGCAAAATCCACCAGCCCCATGAGCGCATTGACCAGGGCATATTCCTTGCCCTCGAACAAAGGCAAAATCAGGTTATATTTACTCCAGTACATGCTTGCCCTCCTTGACGGCAAGCAGCCGACAGGACAGCTTAGCTGTCACTGCCGGCTCCTGCCTTAAACTGGATTAGTCGTGGCAACCAGCCACCACTTTGGATTGTTTGGAACAGCACTGAGCCAGGTTCAGGGCTCCGCTGCAGCACTTTTTCTCCTGTTTTTTGGTTACAGGACGCATAATGTCACCTCCCTTCCCTGCCTTTACTGGCACGCAGGGTCAAACTAGCAAAAGGATACCCGTTCTTCAGGTATTCTCGCCGTTTGAGGATAACTATTTGCTGGAAACCAGCCGCCTCAATGGCTGCCAGATATTCCTCTTCCGTAATGGCTCCTCCCCAGCAATCGGCCCAGGCCTGTGGATCCTGTTTTACTTCCTCCGGCAGTGGTACCAGCGAGACAGCATCACTGATTACCATTCTGCCTCCCGGCTTCAGAACCCGGGCGATTTCCCGGTAGGCCCGAAATTTATCGTGGACATGGTTAATCACACAGTTGCTGAGCACACAGTCAAAAGTTGCCTCCGGAAAAGGCAGCCGGGTCAGGTCACCTTGAATAAATTCACATTCCTCTGCTTTCTCCTCCTGGCGGGCAGCTGCTCGCGCCTGTTCCAGCATGGCTGGAGTCAAATCCAGACCAACCGCTTTGCCTCCTGGCCTGACCAGGTCTACAGCCCGCAGCACATCAGCACCACGACCGCAACCAAGGTCCAGTACCCACTCACCTGGTTGTAAATCAGCCAGCTCCAGATTGGAACCACAGCTCAGATTGGAGCAAGCTGTTGCTTCTCTGGTATAACGCTGAATGATTTCTTTCTCCATACCGTTACCCCCTCCGGGTATCAACAGCTATATTATAACATTTTTTCGCTGAAAATGTCAAAAGCGATTTTAATTTTTGGACATACTAATAGTGTAAATCCGGACAAGGAGGTTAGTCCTATGCGCCAAATTCGTTTTATTATCTTAATTGTATTGCTGATGCCTGTACTTTTTGCCTGTACCCCCCAGCGCAAGCCCAAACCAGCCGAACCACCACCTCTGGCCCAGCTGCCCACGCCAGTAGAAGACTTGCCCCTGGATATTATGGGTACTGCTGATGCCTACGCACGGGCGATCGCCAAAAACCAGCTGGATAAAGCCAAAAAAATGAGCAGTCCCGCCAACCGCCGCTGGCTGGAGGTTAGTTATCCGGCTGCCCTGCAAAAAATAGCGCGCCAGTATAAAGTAGGAACAATCCGCTTCAATCGCGCTGATTTTGAAGCGGCTTTACTGGAAGGAGATTCCTATGAGCGGCTGGTGGTAACCCACAGTCTCTTTTTCCCCATTGGACCAGCAGGCACCGGTCAAGTCTACCTTAAGTTTCGTATAACTAAAGTGGGTAAAAAATATCTAGTCCAGTCCACTGAGTTACTGAGCAAACTCCCCACCCCACCACCAGGTCAATAAGTTCAGGATTTGATCTGACTTAATTCACTGGCAAAGTCCGCTGCCATCCGTCCCTGACGAATGGCAGCAGCTATTTTTTGCAATCTGGCCCGGTTTTCCGGGCTACTGGTTATGATCACCTCTTGCCAGCCGGGTTCCTGTTCCTTGACTATCTGCCTGATTTTCTGCTCGCTTTCCGGCGTCAGTTCAGGAACAGCGATATAGATCCGGTTATGCCAGATAACTACCACCGGTTGTTCTATCCCCGGTTTTTTTGCCAGGAATTGTTCCCAGGCGGCAGCAGCCTGAGCCCCATCAGCCGGAGTGGCCGGAGCCTTCCCCGCGGTACCTGCTCTCCCCAGGGGATGAGGCGGCAGGGGCAGCTGAGGTGCCGGATTTTCCGGTCTCAATCCCACTTTTCGCTGAGGTTGCTGCAGCAGGTTTTCTGCCCCTCGCGGTAATCCCGCATCACGGTAGAGATAAAAAAAGGCAAGGCCAGTAAATAGAATTAGCGCTAAAAAGAGGGGTAAACCCTTTTTCATTGTCAGTCCTCCTTGTTCCTTTTGTGTTTTATTTTAACCGCAACTACCCACTGTCAACTCATACGAGTCTTTTCAGCATGCCCTAATAAATACAAAAAAACGTGGGCTGGGATTCGCATAATGGGTATTCTGGTAGGATGAGGCATCACGCCGAAATCCTTCGGCCTTTTGGTTACGACAATGGCAGCAACTATTTCGCCTTACTCATCGTCGTAATATTAATAATTTGAGATGAGTTAAAACACAGGTATAGGAACACTTTCTCCAGAACTGCCGCATTACGGATGTTAAATAGCGACGGAATGTCTCGCTTTAATACCTTATCCACTACATCTTCCCGTAGCATCCTCTGGGCATAATAATCGTCTTTCGACAAGGCAAGTTCAGGGAAACCGCCTACCGTCAGATAACTGAAAATGCTTCTGTATAATTTATGCAAATTATATAACTTGTATTTACTTTTTTGTCTAAAAAACAAGACCGGAAACGCCCTCTGCGCTTCCGGTCTTGTTTTTTAGAACAGGATTTCCCGCTTTACATTTTTAACCGAGGCAGTTCCGGTCAAAAGCATAGTCTGAACCAGTTCGCCTTTCATTTTGTTGAGCAGGAAGGCAACTCCTTCCTGACCGCCCCCAAAAGCTCCCACTACCAGAGGACGGCCTACCAGAACGGCATCTGCCCCCAGGGCCAGCAGTTTCAGGACATCGGCCCCGCTGCGTACTCCTCCATCGGCAAAAATCAGCACTTTGCCCTTGACCCGGCTGGCGATTTCCGGCAATACTTCGGCAGCTCCCGGTGTGAAATCCAGTACCCTTCCACCATGATTGGAAACTACTATGGCTTTAGCTCCTGCCTCCACAGCCAGTTCTGCCTCTTCCGGAGTCATGATGCCCTTGAGAATGAAGGGCAATGTTGTAGCCTGTACCAGCTCTTTGATTTCCGCCAGGGTTTTGGGGCCTACCGGTTGCCCTTTGAGGGCCATGGTGATCAGGCCAGCGCCATCTATATCCACACCAACAGCCAGCGCCCCGGCTGCCTCTGCCTGGCGGATGCGCTTGATGATCTCCTCCTGGGCCCGCGGTTTGATAATGGCAATACCTTTGCCCTGGTGTCTGGCAATGGCTTTCAGGCCGCTGTCATACATGGTCGGGTCAGCTCCATCCCCGCTCATGCCCAGCGTACCGGCTTGCAACGACCCGGCAATAATATACTCGATAAATTCTTCCTCGGTTAACTGGCCACCCATATTATAAGGAGTGCCGGTCATGGGTGCTGCCAGTACTGGTAGGGCCAGTTTTTCTCCCCATAGCTCCAGGGTAGTATCTGGCTCTTTAACTTCATGAATAGTCCGCATGTTGAAGCGATAGGCTGCCAGGGCCGCCAGATTGGCTCGAAAAGCACTACCAGTGCCCAGACCTCCCATCCCTGGTACTTCACCGGCACAGGCCCGCCCATCACAAACCGGACAAACCCGGCAATAGCCCTGTAATTTTTCCCTGGCGTTTTTTCTGATAGCTGCCAAGTCCATTTTTCTTCCCCTCCAGTCTAGCAATTATTCTTTGATCTTTTTGGCCAGTTCCGCCTCAGCAAAGAGGAGATGATCCAGCATGGCCCGCTCCGCCGCCTGGGGCTGTTTGTTCCGGATGGCATCATAAATGCGGCGGTGCTGTTCCATTAGCTTTTCCCCGTTTCCCGGAGTCAGGAACAACTGCTTGCGGGCCGCTACTATTGCACTGTGAAAGGAGTCGGAAATGGTACGCATCAATCGCACCAGCCAACCGTTATGGGTGGCTTCGGCAATGGCATAATGAAAGGCGGTATCACTAACTTCCCCTTTCTCGAAATCTGCCACATTATCTTCCATCTGTTTCAGCGCTTCTTCTATCTTCTGGATTTCCTCCGGTGTAGCCCGTTCCGCAGCCAAACGCGCTGCCGCCGTTTCGAATATTTTCCGCACTTCATAAATTTCAAAGAAATTGCCCCGCTCGATGGAGAGAAACATGGCCAGGGGCTGGATGATGGCGTCACTACAGGCTTCCCGCACAAAGGTGCCCTCACCGGTGCGTATTTCCACAAAACCCATCATTTCCAGGGCTCTGAGGGCTTCCCTCACCGAAGCCCGGCTGACTTGCAGTTTTTCCGCTAATTCCCGTTCGGACAGGAGTTTATCTCCCGGTTTCAAATCGCCTTCCGCCATCAAATCCCTGATCTGTTCGACAATTTCCTCATATATTTTTTTGGGCTTTATAGGCCGAAATTCCATAACTTTACCCCCTGCAAGAACAGAATATTAAAATATTTTCTACACAAGCGGGGCAAGTTCCTTCAGACGCAGGGGATTTTTTATTTTAATTTTTCCGCAAGAAGTTCAGCTGTATGCTTGACCCGAATCCCTTCCCCTTGTTTATCGAAACCGCCGGCAATCTGCATCACACAGCCAGGACAATCCATGGCCACGGTGGTAGCGCCGGTGTTCTTGATATTCTGCAATTTCCTTTGCAGAATGGGGGCAGAGATTTCCGGGAATTTAAGGGAATAAGACCCCCCCATACCGCAGCACATATCGGCTTCGAACATTTCCGCCAGCTGGTATCCAGCTTTTTGCAACAGTTCCCGTGGTTGCTGCCATACCTTCAGGGTTCGTTTTAAATGGCAGGAGTCGTGGTATGTCACCTTTTCCAGTGTCTCGCCTTCCAGCAGAGTCAGCCGTCCTTCATCCACCAATTTTTTCACCAGACTTGAGAAATCCACCGTTTTAGCTGCCAGTTCTCTGGCCCGGGACAACCATTCCTGCCGCCCCTGGGTTTCCAGGGTGCTGATGAATTCATGTTTTAAGGCCGCGGTACAGGTAGGACAGGCGGAAACCACATAACTTGCCTCGGTTGACAGCAGGGCTTTCAGGTTATCCACTGCATTCTGGGCCGCTACTTCGAAAGCCCCGTTGTAGCGGGCCGGCGCTCCGCAGCAGGTCTGCCCTTCCGGAAAAACTACTTCTATTCCTGCTTTGTTCAATACCTTGATGACCGCTTCTCCCATCTGCGGATAGGCGAAATCAATCAGGCAGCCAGCATAAAAAACTGCTTTTTCCCTAGCAGGGGTTTGTTTAATCTGCTTCACCCGGTCTCGCAACGGCGTTTCAGCAATGGTGGGTAAACTGCGAAACTCAGCCAGCCCGGAGAAAAACAGAGGTAAATGCCGGATAAAACCTCCCCTGGCAAAGGGTTTTTGCGCCAGGGATGCTGCCCGCAACAGGGAATGAAAGAGGCGGCGATTGCTTAATACCCCGGAAAAGATGGCCTTCTGAGTCAGGGATTGCCCCTCTTCCTTGACCAGCCGCCGCCGGATTTCCACAATCAATTCCGGGATATCGATTTTGCCCGGACAGACTTCCCGGCAGCGTCCACACATGATACAAAGGCCCTGAATTTCTTCCGATTTCTTCAGCTCATCAAACCAGGCTGTCAAGATGGTGCCAATGCCACCAGCATAAACATGCCCGAAAACGTGGCCCCCTACCAGCCGGTAAACAGGACAAACATTGAGACAGGAAGCGCAGCGGATACACTGCAGAGCTTCCTTGAATTTGGGATCCCGGGCCATTTCCGAGCGGCGATTATCCATGAGGATGATGTGCAGTTCTTTTCCCGACCCGTCGGGATTGGGGGTGGACCCGGTGATCATGGAAACATAGCTGGTCAGCAATTGCCCGGTAGCACTGCGGGGCAGCGCCTGCAGAATCGGAGCTATATCGGTAAAAGAGGGAACCAGTTTTTCCAGCCCTACTATGGCCACATGGATGCGGGGCAAAGTAGTGACCAGCCGGGCATTCCCTTCATTGGTCACCAGCACCAGGGTGCCCGTTTCCGCTACTGCTATATTGGCCCCGGAAATGCCCATATCCGCTGCCAGAAAATACTGGCGCAGTTCCTGGCGGGCCACCTTGACCAGGCGCGGAATATCACTGGTAAGGCGTTCCTGAACTTCTTTGCTGAACAAATCCGCCACTTCTTCTTTGGTCATGTGAATTGCTGGCATCACCATATGAGAGGGCTTTTGGCCAGCTAGCTGGATAATCCATTCCCCCAGGTCAGTCTCCTTCACTGTCAGTCCGGCCTGTTCCAGATAGGGATTGAGGTGAATCTCCTCAGAGGCCATGGACTTGGATTTGACCACCAGTTTGACTCCCTTTTCCCGGGCCAGGTTTAATATATATTCCTTTACCGCCTGGGGACTGCTGGTCCGAAAGACTTTTGCTCCCCTGGCTTCCGCCTCTCGCTGAAACTGCTGGGCCAGCTCTTCCAGCCGTTCAGCCGCTCCTCCCTTGATTTCGGCTATACGACTGCGCAAACCTTCAAAATCAATCCCTTCATAGGCTTTGGCCCGGCTGATGACATAGGCCTCGGAAAACCGACCCAGCGCTCCGGTCAGATTGGGATTGTGCAGGGCCTGTTCAATCGACTGTTTAAATTGCTCGGTCATTAGTTGCCACCTCCCAGATCGTCCACCAGCACTATCACCAGTCGTCCAGGTCCATGCACCCCGATGGTCAGTACCCGCTCGATATCAGCGGTACGACTGGGACCGGTAATAAACGCCAGGTAGCTGGCTTCAGTAGGCTTAACCCGGGGCAGGAGAGTGCCCATGTCCGGCAGAATCTGCCGGGTCCCCAGAATAGCCAGGTGAATTTCCGGCAGAGTGGAAACCAGTCTTTGCTCCACCTGAGTAGCAACCTGTACCAGAGTACCAGTGTCCGCCAGACCCCAGTCCATTTGACTGATACCAATCCGCGCCTGGGCGGCCAGTTCCTTAGTGCAGGCGAATTTCAGGCCAGGAATTTTTTCCTCAAGAGCACTTAAGTCCATTCCCTGAATCAGGGGCGAATCTGCCCAGAACGCATAAGCCCCAGGTCTGTTTGCCACCCCCTCCTGTACCAGGAAAGTTAAAATGAAATCCAGAGCTTCTGTCTGACTGGCAAAACGATAAACTTCTGCCCCCACAGCTTCAGCCCGGGTCTTAAAAGCTTCCCACACAGCTATTTCCTCCTTTTTCCTTCCGGTAGGACTCAGCCAGGAGCGAAATATAGTGGACTACCTCCTGACCCTTGCCAAACTGATTGATACCATCGGCAAGATGCATCATACAGGCCGGGCAGCCGGTAATCACTTCTTCCGCCCCGGTCTGACTGGCATCCGCAATTTTGCGCTGGTTAATTTCCATAGAAGTTTCATAATGGGTTAAGCTAAAAGAACCGCCACTACCACAACAGGCATCGGGCTTGTTCATCTCCTTCAGTTCCACCCCAGGAATCGCCCGCAGGATTTCCCTCGGTTCCTGATAAACCTTCATGGTCTTTTTCAAATGACAGGGGTCGTGATAGGTTACTGTTACATTTATTTCTCCCTGAGGTTTGCGGTAGTTGATAACTCTGGTTAGAAAGGTAGAAATATCATATGTGCGGCTGCTCCAGTATTCGGCTTTAGGTCCATATATGGGGTCATCCCCCAGCAATTCCTTGAATTCATGCTGCCAGGAACCCCCGCAGGAGCCACAGGCAGTAATAATATAATCAGTACCACAATCGGCAAAAGCTTCCAGATTCTTGCGGGCCAGCTCCCGGGCAGTTTCGATATCTCCGTGGACAAAAGCAGCAATCCCGCAACAGCACTGATCCCGGGGTATTACTATTTCCACCCCGTTTTCTTTCAGTACTTCTATAACATCATGACCGATCTGGGGGTAAATATAATTTATCGAACACCCCGTAAAGAAAGCAACCCGTACTGGCCTTTCTCCTTTTGGTTCCCCGGTTATGCGAGAAGGAACCTGGCTGCGGAAAGGAACTGGAGCCAGGGCAGGCAAGATTCGCTTCATACTTAAACCCATGCGAAAACGGGGATAGTAGGCTTTCTTTTCCGGATGGCGGCGGAAAACCAGGCCCTGAAAACTGCCGCCCAGACGCATACCCAGATCAAATAAACCCTGTTTTTTCAAGGCTGCAAAAATGGCTTTTTTCAGCGGGTGTAACCCCTTCTGCCGGGCGATCTCTGCCCGCAAGGCCAGGATAATGCGGTCAAACTTTACACCACAGGGACAATTCTGCATACAGGATTTACAAACCAGACAGTTAAACAGTTTGTGGATTAAATCTTCATCCTGCAGGTCCAAATCTCCTGCCAGCAAAGCCTCCGCCAGGGTGATTTTCCCCCGGGCTACCCCGGCTTCCGTTTTCTCGGTGATATATATAGGACAGACTGCCATACAATTACCGCATTTCATGCATTTGGCCAGTTCCGGTTTAACCTGTTGCAAATCATCGTAAAGTGTAGCCATGGCAGTTACTCCCCTTTCAATGGGACCATTTTGCCGGGGTTGAGCAGATAATCAGGATCAAGGGCCTCTTTTACCCGACGCATTAAGGCCAACCCTGGCTGACCCAGTTCATCCTTCAGGTACTTCATTTTGGCTATACCGATCCCGTGCTCTCCCGATAAAGTTCCGCCCATGCTGAGGGCAGCAGCAAAAATCTCGTCCACCGCCTGATGGACTCTGATCATCTCCTCTTGATTGCTGGCATCCGCCAGAATGGTGGGATGCAAATTGCCATCACCGGCATGTCCAAAAGTACCGATATTCAGCCGGTACTTTTCGGCAATTTTTTGAATTGCCAGCAGCATGTCGGTAATTCGCGTCCGGGGAACAGTTGCATCTTCCAGCACTGTAGTCGGACTGAGCTGGGCTAGAGCTGGCAATGCTGCCCGCCGGGCTGCCCACAGTTGTTCCCGTTCCTGGTCAGTGGCAGCCATCCGCACCTTACCATTATTCTCCTGGATTACCCGCAGAACCACCTGAGCTTCTGCTTCTACCAATTCCGGTACCATCCCATCTACTTCTATCAGTAATAACGCCTCTACATCGGTTGGCAAACCGACTTTAGCGTAATTTTCTACAGTTTCAATCGTCTTTTTATCCATAATTTCCAGGGTTGCCGGAATCACATGATTTCTAATAATCCCGGAAACGGTGTTACCGGCGTCCTCCAGACGATCAAAGAGGGCTAACAGGGAACGACGATATTTGGGCGCCGGAATCAATTTTACCGTAATTTCAGTTATAATGCCCAGAGTACCCTCTGAACCTACAAACAGAGAGGCAAAATCATAGGCAGTCACATTTTTCACTGTTTTCCCACCAAATCGTACCACTTCACCACTGGCCAGTACTACTTCCATACCCATGACATAGTGTTTGGTCACCCCGTACTTTAAGCCACGTAATCCGCCGGAACACTCGGAAACCGAGCCGCCCATGGTGGCAGTAGCCACTGTCCCGGGATCGGGGGGATAAATCAGACCAAATTTAGCCACCGCATTGTTCAGATCCTGGATAATGACCCCCGGCTGAACGGTGGCCGTTAAGTTATCGGCATCCACTTCCAGAATAGCATTCATCCGCTGGAAGGAAAGAACTATCCCCCTTTTCAAGGGAATGGTGCCACCACTCAGGTTTGTCCCGGCTCCCCGGGGATAGATAGCCAGCTGGTTCGACCGGGCCAGTTCTACTATCCGCTTTACTTCCTCCGTAGTTGCCGGCAAGACCACCACATCAGGTAACTGGCGGGGCATATCAGCAGTAGCATCATAACTGTAAGTGATCAGGTCAGTTTTTTTGGTCAGGACATTCTGGGTACCGACTATTTCCTGCAATTGCTCCAGTATCTTATGCTCCAGCATGTTTTCTCCTCCTTGTTATTAAGGTCTGATGGTCTGACCACACTAAAGGGAAGAGACAGGGAGCTTTTCCTCCCTGTCCGCCATCACAACTTACGCTGTCTTTTTCCGGTTCATGACCAGAACCAGGATAAAAACGAGAGCAACCAGTGCCACTGTATACCCCAGGTAAGTCGCACCCAGAGTCGGGAATACTTTTTGAGCAGCTGCAGCAGCCGCTGCTTCTACCATTTTATACTTGGGAATCATCCAGGTCAGTACATATGCCTGCAAGGTTACAAAAACACCGATAATGGTGGCAAAAATCAAGGAATGTTTAACCGTAAAGCGGAAGAGATCGGCTTCATGTCCAACCAGACCAACGGCAGCAGTAGCAACTGCGATGGACTGGGGAGAAATCATCTTACCGGTAACCCCACCCGAAGTATTGGCGGCCACTGTGACCACCGGGTCAACGCCGATTTTATCGGCCGTAACTGCTTGCAGTTTGCCAAACAGAGCATTGGCCGAGGTATCGGAACCGGTAATGAATACACCCAGCCAGCCCAGGAAAGGTGCAAAGAAGGGGAAGAATTTACCGGTTGCTGCTAAAGCTGTACCCATGGTAATGGACATACCAGAGAAGTTGGCAATATAGGCAAAGCCCAGAACGGAAGCTATGGTCAAAATAGGATAACGCAGAGTCTTCAGGGTTTCAAAGAAGGTTTTGATCCCTTCGGAAATAGGCATGCCCAGCATAATGATGGAAACAAAAGCCGAAATCAGGATAGCCGTACCTGCTGCACTCAGATAATTGAGCTTAAAGATCGCTTCCATAGGTTTTTCGCCTTTGATGATCATATTATGCAGGCCAGGAATTTCAAACTTGACCAGACCGAAATAATCCAGAGCATCTTTAACCGGCTTCAAGCCCCAGGCTGTGATGAAGATGGTCAGAATGATAAAGGGAGCCCAGGCTTTCAAAACCTGCCCGGCACTATACTGCAATTTTTCTTTCCCCAGGCTGGGGGCTTCATCAGCAAAGCGCCAGGTTGTGGGCGGCTTCCAGACTTTGAGAAAAGCAGCCAGAGCGACAATGGATACCAGAGATGCGATAATATCCGGCAACATCGGGCTCAGGTAGTTAGCAGAATACCACTGGGCTATGGCAAAGGAAGCTCCGCTGACCAGCACCGCCGGCCAGACTTCCACCATCTTCTTCCATCCAGCCATCAGTATAATCAGGTAAAAAGGTACCATCACAGACAGGAACGGCAAAGTCCTGCCTACCATCTGGCTAATCGCCATCGCATCAATCCCGGTTACCTGTCCAGCTACGATTATAGGAATACCCACACCGCCAAAGGCTACTGGTGCAGTATTGGCGATCAAACAAATCCCGGCAGCATAGAGGGGGTTAAAGCCCAGACCGACCAGCATCGCACCGGAGATAGCCACCGGTGTACCGAAACCAGCTGCCCCTTCCAGGAAGGCACCAAAGGAAAAAGCAATCAATAAGGCCTGTAAACGCCGGTCATCGGTAATGGAGGCGATGGAGTTTTTAATGATTTCAAATTGACCGGTTTTAACAGTAATGTTGTAGAGATAAACAGCAGTAACAACTATCCAGGCAATGGGGAACAGACCATAAAGCATACCATAGCCCGTTGAGAGAAGGGCCAGTTTAGCAGGCATGCCGTAACCGAAAATCGCTACCAGTACCGCCAGAATAACTGTTGTGACCCCGGCGATATGCCCCTTCATCCGCTTGACAGCCAGAGCCCAGAACATATAGAGAATGGGCACAGCTGCCATCAATGCAGAGAGGCCGATGTTGTTTAAAGGATCAATCACCATTTTCCAGGTCATAATTTTTTACCTCTCCTTTCCAATTTTGTGCCAGCGTTTTCATTATAACTAGTTTGTCTTTTTCCCCCTTCATTTCACCCCCGGCTTAAAAATCGCTTATTGTCAGGCTTTCAGACCTGTCATCTTGTTTGATGGACTATTGGCCTGACCACTTTGCCATTAACATATTCGACAACTTTATCACAATTCCTGCTGAAAGAAGCAAATTTTTTGATAATTTCAAAAGTTATTTTTAGTACAAATTCAGTAAAAAATAAGAGGGCACTTGCCCCCTTATTTTTTCTCTAATTGCTGAAAGCGAACATAGATTATGTTTTCTTCCCGCCTGATTCTTTCTCCCAAAGTCGCATATAAACGGCCAAAATCCCGCGCAAATTCGATCCCGGCCCCACCCTGGGCGTATTTCTGAAAAAACTCCATAGCCAGCCGCGAAATCTCATCCATGTCTTTGGCGAATAACTCCAGAGTCTGGCGCAAAGAGATATCAACCTCTGCTGCTCGCCGTAGATGGGGATAAAGTTCCCTGTCTTCTCTCTGTAGATGGTGCAGTAGCAGGTTTTTGACTTCCAGAAGCTTATCCCGTCCTTCTTTACTGGATATGCCCACTTCCTTAATTTTGTTCAGGGTCGCCAGAATCACAGCATGATCACTTTTCAAAGCATCTACCAACCCGGCCATTTCAACCACCTCACAGCACTTTTTTATATTTTAACTAAAACTTCCCATCTTTTCTGTGAACCCGGTCACACCAGAAAAATAACCCCCTTGCCCCAAGATAGTCTCCGGGGAGGGAGACAAAAAGGGGCAAGAGGGTTATCAGCCTTTTAATCCTCCATTGTAGAAAGGTCACCGGTGGGCAGGCCCAGTTCCCAGGCTTTCAGTACCCGCCGCATGATTTTACCGGAACGGGTCTTTGGCAGTTTATCCCGTACTTCAATTTCTCTGGGCGCAGCATGAGCTGCCAGACCTTTTTTAACAAATTGCTTAATATCTTCTTCCAATTCCGGTGTCCAGGTATAGCCTTCCCGTAAAGAGATGAAGGCCTTGATGATTTCACCCCGCAGCGGATCGGGTTTACCGATAACCCCTGCTTCTGCCACAGCCGGATGTTCTACCAGTTTGCTCTCAACCTCAAAAGGACCAACCCGTTCACCGGAGGTGTTGATGACATCATCAACCCGGCCCTGGAACCAGAAATAGCCATCTTCGTCTTTGTAGGCGGAGTCGCCGGAAATATACCAGGGCTCCAGGCGGAAATACTCCTTGTATTTCTCTTCATTCTTCCAGATGGCCCGCATCATGGAAGGCCAGCCTTTACGAATGGCCAGGTTACCCATTCGATAGGGAGGCAATTCATTCCCCTGATCATCTACAATCGCCGCATAGACTCCCGGGAAAGGTCTGCCCATAGAACCGGGCTTGATGGGCATGCAAGGATAGTTACAGATCAATTGACCGCCAGTTTCAGTCATCCACCAGGTATCATGGATGCGGATACCGAAGACCTTCATCCCCCAGCGAACTACTTCGGGGTTAAGAGGTTCACCGACGGAAAGAATGTGACGCAGACTGGACAGGTCATATTTCTTGACCAGTTCATCACCCGCTGCCATCAACATCCGGAAAGCGGTAGGAGCACTGTACCAGACAGTTACCCCATATTTTTCGATAGTCGCATACCAGTCATCAGGACTGAACCGGCCACCCCGAATCACACTGGAAGCGCCATTGAGCCAGGGCCCAAAAATCCCGTAGGAAGTACCGGTTACCCAGCCAGGGTCAGCGGTACACCAGTAGATATCCTCTTCCTGCAGGTCCAGTACCCACTTGGCTGTCTGATAATGCTGAATCATGGCATTATGGACATGCAATACCCCTTTGGGCTTGCCGGTAGAACCTGAGGTATAGTGGATCATCATCGGGTCTTCCCGGTCTACCCAGACAATATCGAATTCCCGGGAAGCCTCTTCCATCAGCTTTTCGAAACTATGGAAACGGGGATCGGTTAAGTCCTCATCTTTGGCACCAACCAGGATTACATGCTTTAATGCTGGCAAATTGGGCAAGTCCACCCGTTCCATCAGTTTAGGAGTAGTGAAGAGGGCAACCGCATCGCAATCCTGCATCCGGTCCCGTACTGCGTCCATCATAAAGGCTTCAAACAGCGGACCGCAAATGGCGCCGATCTTAAGAATGCCCAGTACAGCAAAATATAGTTCCGGACTGCGCGGCATAAAGATAAAGACCCGATCTCCTTTTTCAATGCCCAGCTTCTTCAGAACATTGGCAACCTTATTGGACATGAATTTCATGTCCTGGAAGGTGTATTTTTCATCCCGTACCCCATCACTGTAGTAAAGAGCCACTTTATTTTTGCGCCAGGTCTCACAGTGGCGGTCAACACACTCATAGGCCATGTTTACTTTGCCGGTAGTATACCAGGAAAATTCCTTTTCAACATCTTCCCAGCGGAAATTTTTATAGGCCTCTTCATAGTTTTCCAGGTTGTGTTTACCCGGACTGGGTGCCAGAATTTCAGTTTTCTCCATCGATCCATCCCCCTGTTCTTTTTTATTTTGGTCCCTGCTTACCTCTCATCACTCACCGGAAAAGTTTGTACAACCCTCCTTCCCCTTCTCCCCTGCTGGTTCGATATTTCTTATAGGTATTGTAGCATCAATTTTAGAAAATCGAATGGGTTTGGCGGTGAATAACCAAAAATTGGCCTTTGCCCGCCAATTGTTCTTCTGACCGTTCACCTTCGTTTTTTGTCCCCACTGAGAAACCATTCAAACCAAAAAAGCAGCCATTCACCTGTGGAAATGACTGCTTTTTTAAAATCTTTGATTTTTCTTATTCATTGCAGTTCAGCCATTCAGCTTATTGAATGGCTGTTCAACGGGTCATTTCCAGGGCCAGAACTTTACTGCTGCCGGAATCATCCATAGTGACCCCATACAGAATGTCTGCCGCTTCCATTGTCCCTTTGCGGTGGCTAACCGCCAGAAACTGTACCCGGTCACTAAAGTTTTTGACATATTCAGCAAAACGGGCAACATTGGCCTCATCCAGGGCTGCCTCGATTTCATCCAGGACCACAAAGGGACTAGGCCGTACTTCCAGGATAGCAAAGAGCAAGCTGATGGCAGTCAGAGCCTTCTCTCCCCCGGAAAGCAGAGAAAGCTGCTGGGTTTTTTTGCCCGGTGGCTGAGCGATTATATCCACCCCGGTAGTCAGTAAATTCTCAGGATCAGTCAACTGCAAACGGGCTTGACCTCCCCCGAATAATTCCGTAAATACCCGGCTAAAATGTTCAGCTACCTGAGCAAACGTTTCGGCAAAACGCTGAGCCATTATAGCTTCCATTTCGGCAATCACATCATACAGGGCAGCCTTGGCTTCTTTCAAGTCCTGGGCCTGGTTTTGCAGGAAAGTATATCGTTCCTGAATGCGCTGGTATTCCTCGATCGCACCGATATTGACTTGTCCCAGTTCTGCCATCAGGGCCTTCAATTCCTTGATTCGGCGCATTGCTTGCTTCAAATCAAGACCTTGATAGGCGATAACCTGTTCCTGGTTAAACACCATGCCAAAGTCATCCCAGAGGCGCTGGGTAATATTTTCCCATTCGGCCTCCTGGCGGGTACGTTTCAGCTCCAGCTGATGGGCAGTCCGTTCCAGTTCTTGCAACCGCTCCTGGCTGGACTGCCACAGTTCCAGCAATTTTCTTTCCTCTATTTGCATGGTTTGCCGCTTTTGGCGCAGTTCCAGCAGTTTTTCTCTGACCCTTTCCGTCTCCTGCTGCAGTTTTGCCCAGTGTTCCGCCAGCTCGTTCTTTCTTTGTTCTAATGCTTCGCCTTCCTGTTCCAGTACGGCTAGATCCCGCTGGATTTGCTCCAGCTGCTGAAGGCGCCGTCTCCGTTCCAGACGCTGACGTACATCTATAGTTTTAAGACCGGTTAATTGTTGCTCTACCTGGGCCAATTCCACCTTCAGCTCAGTCTGACGCGCCATCAGATTCTGCAATGCTTTTTCCTGCTCTGCCAGCCGGATGTTTTCAGCTTCGATAGCATTACCCGTCTCCTGTCGGACTGTTTCCAGTTCGGCTGCCTTTCTGGCTAGAGAATCCAATTCACGCTCGACCTGAGTATATTCCCGCTGACAGCTCTCCAGATTCTGAAGCAGCTGCTCTCGCTGTTCTTCCAGCTCCTGGCATCTACTTCTCGCCTCCTGCCAGTCACGCTGGGCTTCAACCAGTTTGAGCCTTAGCTCTGCCGTCCTGGTTTCCAGTTCCTCCTTTTGCTTCTGATTTTCCCTGAGGCTGGAGCGGATTTTCTCAATCTGTTTTCTCAGTTCTTCCCGCTCTCCGTTGACCTGTTTAGCTGCCTGGTTTATTTCCTCCAGTTCCCGGGCCCGCCCCAGCAAATTGGCATTGCGACGCTGATAGGAACCACCAGTCAAAGAACCCCCGGGGTTTAACATATCCCCGGCTAGTGTCACAATCCGATAGCGAAAACCGGTGGCCCGGGCCAGCCCTAGAGCAGCATCCAGGTCCTGGCAGACAATAATACGGCCCAATAAATTATTGATCACCGGCCGGTATTTTTCCGCATAACTCACCAGGTCAGCCGCAATCCCAATTACCCCTGGCCGTTTGAGAAGTGTTGCCTTTTCCTCCTCTCGTAAAGTGGAAGCGGTAACAGTGTTTAAGGGCAGGAAAGTGGCTCTACCCAGGTTATGGCCCTTCAGATATTCAATAGCTTGCTTGGCTCCCTGATCCGTTTCTGTTACCAGATACTGCAAAGCACCGCCCAGTGCCACTTCAACAGCAATTTCGTATTCCTGGGGCACCTGTAACAGCTCAGCCACTACTCCGCAGATTTCCTGGCAGGCGGGTTCGCCTCTCTGGCGACGCAATAACAATTCTCTTACTGCCCGCTGGTAGCCTTCATAATCCTGTTGCATATCAGCTAAGACCCTGGCTTTAGAGGCGAGGAGTTGCCATTGTTGCTGTTTCTGGTTAAAAATCTCTTCCAGCTGGGCCAATTCTGCCTCCATCTCTTTCCTGCTCTGCGCAAGGCCAACCTGTCGACTTTCATGTTCTTGCCTTCCTCGTTCTAGCTCTTGCTGCCATTTTTGACTCTGTTTTTCCCGGGCCTGCCAGGTCGTTATAGCTCTATCAATTTCCTGTATCTGATTCCGCAAGTGCTCAATCTTCTCTCTGAGACCAGCCAGGCGAATTGCCCCGGCAGTTTGCTGTTGCTCCAGTCTGGTCAGCTCATTTAAAGCTTGAGCCGAGCTGTCCTTCTGGCTAACCAGGGCTTGCCTGATGGTATCCAATTCTTTTTGCAAACTCTCTGCCCGCTCATTTACGGCGGCCAGCTCAGATTGCAATTGCTGACGTTTTCCTTCCAGCTGCTGCACCAGCAGGGCATCAGCCGCTGCCGTTTCACCACTGTCTGCCAGCTCTGTCTCGATTTCTTCCAGCTGACGTCGTAACAGGGTAGCTTGTTCCCGCCGTCCCTGCTTCTGAGTAGAAAGGACCTGGAGCTGCCCCTGGGTGTGTTCTCCTTCCGAAAGCAAGCTGGTATATTTATCCTGAATAGCCTGTAATTCCGCCTCCAGGGGTTCTAATTCCCGCTGAAACTTTTGCCGGGACGCTTCCACCCTGGCCAGGGCAGCAGCGGCTTCCTCCCGGGCTGTTTCCAATTCCTGAACCTGGCATTGCAACTCAGCCAGTTTCTCTCTCACCTGCTGGCCCTGCCTTACCAGACAACCGATTTCCAGCTCCTGTTCTTCCCGCTGGTAGGCCAGATATTTTTCCGCCACTTCAGCCTGTCGGGCCAGCGGTTCCAGCTGTCCTTCCAGTTCGCTGATAATATCTTCCACCCTGACCAGGTCAACCTCAGTTTCCTGCAGCTTTTTTTCCGCTTCCAGTTTGCGCATGCGATAACGTACAATCCCGGCAGCTTCCTCGATGATTGACCTCCGGTCTTCCGGCCGGGCATTCAGTATTTCTTCCACCCGGCCTTGACCGATGATGGAATAGGCATCCCGTCCCAGCCCGGTATCCAGAAACAGCTCATGGATGTCTTTCAGGCGGCAGGGAGTCTTATTGATCAAAAACTCCGACTCGCCATTGCGATAGACCCGCCGGGTTACTGTAATTTCATTAAACTCCAGGGGAAAGCGGCCATTGCTGTTATCCAGAGTGAGGGAAACTTCCGCCATACCCACCGGTTTGCGCTTCACGGAACCGGAAAAAATCACATCTTCCAGGCGAGAGCCGCGCAGGTTTTTTACGCTTTGCTCTCCCAGCACCCAGCGGATGGCATCAGCTATATTGCTCTTACCACTGCCATTGGGACCAACAATCACTGTTAAACCACTGTTAAAAGCCAGTTCCACTCGATCAGCAAAGGACTTAAACCCCTGAATCTCCAAGCGCTTTAGCAACAAGGGCTTCATCACTCCAGTCTATCAACTTATCTCCCCACCGAATTGTTCCCCGCGGCAAAGAGCCATCTCCTAAAATTCGTGGTTTTATGTTAAATTTCCTGCTTAAGTAACAAAGATTAACACCATGCTGACCCCGCAGGTTAGAAAAATCACGAGGATTGACAAATAGGGGCTGGTTAGGATCTACTCCCTGCTGAAGCAAGCTTTCCAGCAACCAGAGGAAAATCCGGCTATCGACAATTTGTCCTAATGCCGGATGATAACAGCCAGCCAGCACGCTACTACCAGGCACCAAATCCTGACCAGGCTGTAACCCTATCCGGATCACCGGAATGCCCCGGGATTGAAAAATAATTTTCAACCTGGCCGCTGTATCCACCGCCAG
Organism: Carboxydocella sporoproducens DSM 16521; assembly: GCF_900167165.1. Classification (NCBI taxonomy): domain Bacteria; kingdom Bacillati; phylum Bacillota; class Clostridia; order Eubacteriales; family Clostridiales Family XVI. Incertae Sedis; genus Carboxydocella; species Carboxydocella thermautotrophica. The sequence continues at coordinate 42,397 of NZ_FUXM01000008.1, forward strand.
GGCAAAATCCCAGGGCTGAAAGGTGCCGGCCTCCAGCTCCCGGGCCAGCGGCGTCCCGGCCAGCACTACCAGAGGATAAATTCTGACCAGGTCAGGAGCTACCGCTGCCAGTCGTCTGGCTCCTGCCACTGCAGTTTGGGGTGTCTCTCCCGGCAGCCCCGGCAAAAGCTGGATACCGATTTTTAAACCAGCAACATGCCCGGCGAGAATGGCTGTAATAACATCGGCTGCCCTGTATCTCCTGCCTGCCCGGGCCAGCACCTGGTCATCCAGAGACTGCACTCCCAGCTCCACCGTGGTGACCCCGTAGCTCTTCAGCCATAGCATTTGCTCAAGGTTAATGGCATCCGGCCGGGTGGAGAGGCGGATAGTGCTGATTTTGCCCCGCTGCCGCCAGGGCTGAAGGCTCTCCAACCAGGCCACCTGCACTTTTAAAGGCAGGGCAGTGAAACTGCCACCATATAGAGCCAGTTCCACCGGTTCCGGTCCAGCGGGTAAAAGGCCGGGCAAATCCTCTGGTAAAAGAGGTTTGACCCGGCCAGTTATAGTGTGCTGGTTACAAAAACTGCAAGCCTGTCCACAGCCCAGCTGCGGAATAAAAAGGGGCAAAATATGTTGTTTCGCCATTTATTTCTTCAATCCTTTCCAGGCACCCTGATCCCGCAGCTTAATCAGGGCTTCATGGGCTGCTTCCTGCTCTGCTTCCTTCTTGGTCTTACCCTGGCCCACGCCCCAAACTTGCCCGCCGATACTCACACCTGCGGTAAAAACTTTATTATGGTCCGGTCCTTCTTCCTTTAGCAGAGTATAATGCAGTTCCTGCTGGGTGTATTGCTGAATCCATTCCTGCAACTCGGACTTAAAGTCCCCGTGCTGTCCACCCTGGGCTGCATAATGATCTATTGTATCCTTCAGCTGCTGCAATACGAAGGCCCGGGCCCGTGTAAAGCCTTGATCAAGATAGATCGCACCGGTCAAAGCTTCAAAGGCGTCGGCCAGAGCGGCAGGCCTTTCCCTGCCTCCACTCTTTTCTTCTCCCTTACCCATTGCCAGGCACTGTCCTAGATTCAAGCGCCGGGCCACAGCGGCCAGAGAAGGCTCACAGACCGAAGCAGCCCGGATTTTGGTCAGTACCCCTTCCGGGTAATCAGGATAGGTATTATACAGGTAATCGCTGACCACCAGTTCCAGCACCGCATCTCCCAGAAACTCCAGCCGCTGGTTGTGTTCCTGTCTCTGCTTGCGTTCATTGGCATAGGAAGTATGGGTTAAGGCAATGGTCAGCAATTCAGGTTTATTCCAGGTAAAGCCCAGTTGTTCTACCAGAGCCGCAAGAGCGCGTGGATCTCCCTGCATTGTTTCTACCCCCGGAACTTCTTTAGAATAATAGTCGCATTGTGCCCACCAAACCCGAGGGAATTGGAGAGAGCCGCTTCCACCGGCATTTGCCGTCCCTGATTGGGTACATAGTCCAGGTCACATTCCGGATCAGGCTTTTCCAGATTAATGGTGGGTGGTACAAAATCTTCGGCAATAGCCAGAGCGCAGATAGCTGCCTCGATTCCCCCGGCTGCACCCAGCAAATGGCCAGTCATGGATTTAGTGGAACTGACCGCCAACCGATAGGCATGTTCGGCAAAAACTTGCTTAATCGCTATGGTCTCGCATTTATCATTTAGAGGCGTGGAAGTGCCATGGGCATTGATATAATTGATCTCCTCCGGTCGTAAGCCCGCATCCTGCAGCGCCTGGGCCATAGCCGCTGCTGCTCCAGCCCCTTCCGGGTCTGGAGCGGTAATATGACTGGCATCACAGGTACAACCATACCCGACCACTTCAGCATAAATCCGGGCTCCACGGGCCAGAGCATGTTCTAGAGTCTCCAGTACCAGAATCCCAGCTCCTTCGCCCATGACAAAGCCATCGCGCTCTATATCAAAGGGACGACTGGCTTTGCTCGGCTCTTCATTGCGGGTGGACATGGCCTTCATGGCACAAAAACCGGCAAAAGCCAGCGGAGTAATGGGAGCTTCTGTACCCCCGGTAATCACCACATCAGCATCACCCCGTTGCACAAGCTTGAAAGCATCGCCAACGGAGTTGGTAGAAGAAGCACAGGCAGTCACAGTAGTGATATTGGGCCCCTGAAAACCAAACTGGATAGCAATTTGACCGGCTGCCATATTGGCAATCATCATCGGCACGAAGAAAGGACTAACCCGATTGGGTCCCTTTTCCAGCAAGACCCGGGTCTGCTCTTCAAATGTTTCCATGCCGCCAATCCCGGAGCCCAGAATTACACCTACCCTTTTTTTATCCACCTGTTCTAAGTCCAGACCAGCATCCTGTATAGCCATAGCTGTGGCTGCAACAGCAAACTGGCTGAAGCGATCCATGCGCCGTGCCTCTTTCTTATCAATCCACTGCTGGGGATCAAAATTATCTACCTGTCCAGCAATACGGGTAGGCAAAGCGGATGCGTCAAAACGGGTAACCGCCTTGATGCCGGAGACGCCATTTTTGATATTGGTCCAGAATTCTTCCTTACCGAGGCCATTGGGGGCAATTATCCCCAGTCCTGTTATAACTACCCTTTTTTTCATGTCTTCACCTCTTCCTTTATTTCCGCCACTTCAGCCAGCAGCCGGCGGAAAATCTCTTTTACCGGCAAAATTTCTTTGATTTTTTCCACCATTTCTCCGGAGAAAACCAGGGCTTTACTAAAATCTCCACCTCTGGTAGCCTCGGTCAGAGCCGCCATAATGCAAAAACGGCGGGAACATTTTTTCAAGCAATTAACGCATTTTTCGATGGGAGCTCCGCCTTCGGCAGCCAGTTTCTGCGTAAAAGTGCTTTTCAAACCACGTCCCGGCAAGCCCACAGGGCTGTCGACCAGAATAACATCCTCATGCTGGGATTTTAAATATAATTGCTTGAACTCATCGGAAGCATTGGATTCCACACTGGCCGCAAACCTGGTTCCCATTTGCACCCCATCTGCGCCCAGGCGGAAAGCCTCCACTATATCTTTTCCATCCACAATCCCCCCAGCTGCAATCACCGGAATGTGGACGGCTTTTTTCACCTCCGGTAAGATTTCCCGAATGGAACGCTCGGTTCCCAGATGTCCCCCTGCTTCTTTTCCTTCGACAATCACAGCAGCGGCACCCATTTTTTCTGCCATCACAGCCAGCCGAGCAGAGGAGACAATGGGTACAATCGGTATTCCACTGCTTTTACCCCAGGCAAACATATCCCGGGAAAAGCCTGCACCAGAAACTATCAGGTCAATTCCTTCCTCTATGGCTGCCTTGACCAGACTGGCAAATTCTCTGGCTGCAAATAACACATTAACACCGATAATGCCCCGGGTCAAGTCCCGGGCCTTACGTATTTCAGCTTTCAGCTCTTCTATGCTCATACCTGTCCCGGCTATCAGGCCAATTCCGCCTTCATTAGCTACTGCAGCAGCTAAAGGAGCGGTGGATATGCGCACCGCCATGCCGCCCTGGACAATGGGCACAGGGGCGATTAGATGTCCAATTTTCAGCTCCGGCAGTTTCACGGTTGTCTGCGCCTCCAATCTTTTTTAAAAAAGTCCCGCAGCAGGCTACGGGACTTTTCCGCCTTGCACCACTACTGGCGCTCATTGATGTAGTTTACAGCATCACCAACAGTGCGGATTTTTTCCGCATCTTCATCAGGAATTTCCAGTCCGAATTCCTCTTCAAAGGCCATGACCAGCTCTACGATGTCCAGAGAGTCAGCTCCCAGGTCATCGATAAAAGCTGCTTCCATGGTTACTTCCTCTTCTTCGACACCCAGCTGTTCCACGATAATTTTCTTTACTCTGTCAAATACGCTTGCCATCGCTTCCATTCACCTCCTTCCCCAACTACATGACCATGCCGCCATCTACATTTATAACCTGACCGGTGATGTAACTGGCCGCCGGTCCAGCCAGGAATAAGGCTACAGCGGCTACATCTTCCGGTTGACCCAGCCGTTCCAGGGGTATCTGAGCCAGCAGCTCTTCCCTGACCTTTTCCCCCAGCACCCCGGTCATATCCGTCTGGATAAACCCAGGAGCAATAGCATTACAGGTAATTCCCCTGCTGCCCACTTCCCTGGCCACCGATTTGGTAAAGCCGATAATCCCTGCCTTGGCAGCTGCGTAATTGGCCTGGCCTGCATTACCTGTCAGGCCGATCACTGAAGTAATATTGATGATACGGCCAGAACGCTGTTTCATCATCGGCTTTAGAACCGCCTTGGTGCAGAGGAAGACCCCGGTCAGGTTGATATCAATTACCCGCTGCCAGTCTTCTCGTTTCATCCGCAAAAGCAGACCATCTCTGGTTATCCCGGCATTATTGACCAGGATATCGATGCGTCCAAAATCTGAAAGCACCTGGTTCACCATGTTTTCTACCTGTTCAGGCTGGGAGACATCGGCCTGTACCGCCCGGGCCCGACGGCCCATGGCCTTGATTTCATTCACTACTGCTTGCGCAGCATCTGCACTGCCGGAATAATTCACCACCACATCAGCTCCGGCCTGGGCAAAAGCCAGAGCGATGGCGCGCCCAATGCCCCGGGAGGCACCGGTTACCAGGGCAACTTTGTTTTCCAGCACCATTTTATCCAACCTCCCGCAACTCTGCAAGGGTGCGCTGGAAAGATTCTGCATCTTCCACGGCAAACACCCTGACCCCTTTATTTATTTTCTTAATCAATCCGCTTAAAACTTTTCCAGCTCCTACCTCAACGAATATATCCACTCCAGCTGCCACCATGGTCTGGATGCAATCTTCCCAGAGTACGGATTTTTGCACCTGTAACAATAAGGATTGTTTCAGCATTTTGGGATCTGTCAAGATCCGCCCGGAAACGTTGACCACTACCGGCACCTGCGGTGGATAAAACTCTACCTCATCCAGAGCAGGAGCCAGGCCCCTGGCAGCCGGTAACATCAGGCTGGAGTGAAAAGGTCCGCTGACATTTAAAGTCACCACCCGTTTGGCCCCTCTGGCTTTGGCCAGCTCCATAGCCTTTTCTAGAGCCGCCTTTTCCCCGGCAATTACAATCTGCCCGGGGCAATTGAAGTTAGCAGGTTCAACTACTCCCAGGGTTTCAGCTTCCCGGCAGACAGCTACTACCTGTTCCCTCTCCAGGCCCAGGATCGCTGCCATTCCGGCGGTTCCCGGAGGTGCTGCTTCCTGCATCAGTTCCCCGCGCCGCCGCACCAGCCGTAGAGCATCAGCAAAGGACAGCACTTCTGCTGCTACTAGAGCTGAATATTCTCCCAGACTGTGTCCAGCTACCATTGCTGGTTGAATCCCTGCATTGGCCAGTACCCTTAATGCAGCTACACTGACTGTGAGCAAAGCCGGCTGGGTGTTGGCTGTTCTTACCAGTTCCGTTTCCGGACCGTTAAAGCAGAGTTCGGAAAGCTTAAAGCCCAGGACTGCATCAGCTTCCTGAAAGACAGCTGCTGCTTCCGGATAAGTCTCAGCCAGGTTTTTGCCCATTCCTACATACTGGGAACCCTGGCCCGGGAAGACAAAAGCTAGTTTCATCCTCCCAACCCCCTCAGCCGGCTGTGGACAGCTTCAGCTTCCTGCACAATCTCCCGGATGATTTCAGCAGCAGGTTGAATTTTCTTGACCATCGCTGCTACTTGCCCGGCCATCAGGGAGCCATATTCCACATCTCCGTCAATCATGGCCGCCCGCATTTTGCCTACTCCCAGTTTTTCAATCTCTTCCGGCGGGGCACAGCGCTTTTCCATTTCCTCAAACTGACGAGCCAGCTTATTCTTGATTACCCGGACCGGATGCCCGGTGCTACGCCCGGTAACTACTGTATCCCGGTCTTTAGCCTTAAGGATTTGTTCTTTAACTGCGGGATGGATGGTACATTCACTGGCACACATAAATCTGGTTCCCATTTGTACCCCGACAGCTCCTAAGGCCAGAGCCGCCAGAAATTGCCGTCCATCAGCAATACCGCCAGCAGCTATTACCGGTACCCTGACTGCATCTACCACCTGGGGTACCAGAGCCATGGTCGTCAATTCTCCCACATGTCCGCCGGACTCCGTACCTTCGGCGATGATGGCATCCACCCCCTGGCGTTCCAGGCGCTGGGCCAGGGCCACTGAGGCCACCACCGGAATCACTCTGATCCCGGCTTCTCTCAGAGCTGGCATGTAAACCCCGGGATTTCCCGCTCCGGTAGTCACCACTGCCACTTTTTCCCGGACAATAACCTCCATCACCTCTTTGACATGAGGGGACATGAGCATCACATTGACACCAAAAGGTTTACTGGTTCTTTCTTTAACCTGGCGAATCTGGTCCTGAACCCACTCCGCCGGAGCATGGCCGGAGCCGATAATTCCCAGTCCACCGGCTTCGGAAACAGCGGCTGCCAGTTCGGCAGTAGCCACCCAGGCCATACCTCCCTGGAAAATGGGATATTCAATTCCCAGTAAATCACATAAGGGAGTTTTGAATAACATTCTTTTCCCTCCTCTCCCGTTTTAACCCCAGCGCAGGGTGATCGCTCCCCAGGTCAGTCCAGCGCCAAAACCGACCAGAACCACATAGTCGCCTGAAGAAATTTTCCCTGCTGCTACCGCCTCTTGCAGTGCCAGGCCAATGGAAGCTGCTGATGTGTTACCATAGCGATCAACATTAACATGAACTTTTTCCATAGGTAATTCCAGGCGTTTAGCAGCAGCTTCAATAATGCGGATATTGGCCTGATGGGGTATAAAATAATCTATATCGGCATAAGTTAGGCCTGCTTTGCGAATAGCCGCATCTGCTGCATCTCCCATAATGCGCACTGCAAATTTAAAAACTTCCCGGCCATTCATATAAATCTTGTTGAGTCGCTGAGCCAGTACCTCCGGAGTAATGGGCTGGCGGCTTCCGCCTGCCGGCATATACAGCAATTCAGCCCCGCCGCCATCAGCCCCCAGTTCGAAGGATAAGAACCCATAACCGGGCTGTGCAGGGGTCAGCACTGCCGCTCCGGCCCCATCACCAAACAACACACAGGTATTGCGGTCAGTCCAATCTATGATCCGGGACAGTACTTCTGCCCCAATCACCAGCACATTCCGGTAAAGACCGGTCTCAATAAACTGGGCTCCTACCGTTAAAGCGTAGATAAAGCCGGTACATCCCGCCGATAAGTCCATGGCTGCTGCACGGCTGGCCCCCAGGGCAGCTTGCACCAAACAAGCTGTAGCTGGAAAGGGATAGTCAGGGGTCACAGTGGCCACCAGAATAAGGTCCAGTTCATCCGGGGAAAGCCGGGCCTGGGCCAGGGCCTCCCGGGCTGCCTCGATGGCCAGATGGGAAGTGGCCATCTGCTCAGGGGCAATCCGCCGTTCCTTTATCCCTGTTCGGGTCTGAATCCATTCATCATTAGTATCCACCATTTTCTCCAGATCGAAATTGGTCAAGATCTGTTCCGGCACAGCAGCACCGATGCCGGCAATGGTAGCTCTCAGTTTATTTTCCCTCATCGTACTCATCTCCTAAACGGCTAATAATTTCTGTTACTTGTTGCTCAACACAACGCGCTGCTACTTTGATAGCATTTTTAATCGCCCGGGCATCAGAACTGCCGTGACTGATGATAGTTATTCCCTGTAAGCCCAGTAATGGGGCACCACCATATTCCCGGTAATCCATTTTTTCCTTCAGGGCAGTAAAAGCTGGCTTCATCAGTAATCCACCCACCTGGGCCAGGATGGACTGCGCAGCTGCTTCTTTAATCATACCCAGCAAAGCTCTGGCTAATCCCTCTGCTAGTTTCAATACTACGTTACCGGTAAAACCATCACAGACAACGACATCAGCCACTCCCATGGGCAGGTCGCGCCCTTCCACATTGCCTATAAAATTTAGTCCTGACTGCTGTTTCAGTAACTGGTAGGCTTCCTGCACTACCGGAGTCCCTTTGCTCTCTTCCTCCCCGATATTCAACAAACCCACTCTGGGATTAGGGATAGCCAGGATTTTTTCTGCATATATACTGCCCATCCAGGCAAACTGCAACAGATTACTGGCATCTACTTCGGCGTTAGCCCCTACATCCAGCACCAGACAGCGGCCCGTCAGGGTCGGCATGACTGTGGCAATAGCCGGCCGGTTAATCCCCTTAATACGACCATAGCCCAGCAAACTAGCAGCCATGGCGGCACCGGTATTACCGGCAGATACAAAGGCTGCCCCCTTTCCTTCTTTCACCAGTTTCACGCCAACAACCAGTGAGGAATTGCGTTTTTTCCGGACTGCCTGGCCGGGATGTTCATCCATCCCGATTACCTCCGGTGCATCCACAATTTCAATCATCAGTCCATCCCCACCGGCAGCCGTTATTTCCTCCCGCAGCTGTTCAGCCGGACCTACCAGAATTATACCCAGATTGAGCTCCCGGCACGCAGCCACTGCCCCTTTTACTATTTCCCGGGGAGCATGATCCCCGCCCATTGCATCAACTACGATTTTCATTAGCATCATCCTCCAGGGCAAATACAACAAACAGGCCTTTTAAAACATCCTGGCCTTTAACCGAAGATGTTACCTGAATATAATAGCGGTTTTGCTTGATTTTTACTACTTCGGCCCGGGCGATAACCCGCTCGCCCAGCCGGACAGGGCGCAGGAAAGAAACCCGGACAGTCCCGGTTAGAGCCAGCGGCGCATCCACCAGCGCTACGGCCAGGGAGTTAGCCTGGGCGAAGAGCAGATGGCCCCGGGCAATCCCGGTACGGCTGAAAACCATGTTGCTCTCAATAGTCAGGAGGGATAGTCCCTTTTTACCCAGTTCCAGCTCGATCAGCTCCCCGACTAGATCCGTGTCTGCCAGCGCCTTGAGTTTGCTCCATTGTCCTTCTGCCAGTTGTTTCATGCGTTCCCTTACTTCCGGGATACCCAGTTCCAGCCGATCCAGGCGGATGGTCTGAACCGACACCCCAAAGAGCTGGGCCAGTTCCTCATCGGTACTGAAGGGTGAATGCCGAATATGTTCTGCCAGTAACTGCTGACGTTCATCTTTTTTCAAAGGTCTTTCCATCAATAAGCACCTTCTCTTATTACCTGGTACTAATAGTAGTATATATAATCTTCTCAAAATATGCAAGTCATTATAAAAAACAAGAGACCAATCCACTCCGGATTGGTCTCTAAGTTTCATTTTGGATTGCGAGTAAACCTGTAAGCCGAGTTCTGTCGAGGATGGTCATCTATCTGGGACGACTGTTGCCAGCCGCCTCTAGCAACCTACCCGGGAGCAGGCCGGGCCAGCCTTCACGCTCCCCTATTCGGTCTTGCTCCGAGTGGGGTTTACCGAGCCGGTTAGTCGCCTAACCGCTGGTGAGCTCTTACCTCACCTTTCCACCCTTACCTGGCTCATGGGCTCCGGCCTCGAGGACTCCGGCCTCTATTCAGCCAGGCGGTTTGTTTCTGTGGCACTATCCTTGGAGTCGCCTCCACCGGACGTTATCCGGCACTCTGCCCTATGGAGCTCGGACTTTCCTCAGGAATCCGCCTTTCGGCCTTTATTCCCGCGACCATCCGGTTTACTCGCATAAGAAATAATACCATGAACGATAGTTCTTTGACAAGAAAAACTATTAACCATTAGTGGTAAAAACAGCATCCACCGATAAATTCCCGCAAAACACTATTGTTTGGAACTACATCTGCCGGTGCTGCCAGGAAATAACGTAAAAACTCCAGCAAACGTACTGCCTCACTGTATTCTGCCTGGTCAGGAGTGATCTGCTTCAAAAGAGGTTCAGCCAGATTCTTCAGCACTGCCAGCTCATACACCAGACCGGAATTGAAAACGAAATCTGCTTCTTCCTGAAAGGGGAAAATATTGCGCTCTTCCCCCCGCCGCACTGCGGGCCACATGGCAATGGTTCTGGCCGCCGGACTACCCCGGAACTGGGCATCGCGGCAAATGCGGCGCAGCAAGCGGATATCCGAGGAATGGATTTGATTGGTTTTGTCAATATTGACATGGGTTAAAGCACTCACATAGATCTTAATTTTCTGAGAGGATGGCACCTGAGCCGTCAGCCGCTCATTCAAACCATGAATACCTTCGATGATTAGAACCTGACGGGGTTTTAGCTGCAGTTTGTTCCCGGTCCACTCTCTGCGGCCTGTAACAAAATTGAATCTGGGAATTTCCACTTCCTCACCAGCCAGCAGCTGGACCAGATGCTGATTAAAGAGGGGCAAATCCAGGGCATCTATGCTCTCGAAATCATAATTTCCATTTTCGTCCTTCGGTGTATCTTCTCTATTGACAAAATAATCATCCAGGGAGATGGCCAGGGGTTTGATGCCACTGGCCAGCAACTGAATACGCAGGCGCTGGGTAAAGGTGGTCTTGCCTGAAGAAGAGGGCCCGGCCACCAGTACCAGCTGGGCCTGTTCACAGCAGGCACTAATAGCCTCCGCAATTTCGCTGATTTTCTTTTCATGTCTGGCTTCTGCCACCAGAACGAGGTCGGCAAACTGCCCGGAACCAATGATTTTATTGATATCTTCCACATTATGTAAGTCCAGGTTGCGAATCCAGTCTTTGCTTTCATCATAAACCAGAGCCAGTTTTTTCTGTTCGTAAAAGGGCACCACCTGGAAGGGGTTTTGTTTATCAGGTAACTGTAAGACAAACCCCTCCAGATAGGGTCTGAGGCCAAAAACGGTTAAATAGCCGGTGCTGGGCACCAGAAAACCGGTAAAATAATCATAGATCTCTCCAAACCTGGCTAATTCCACCTCACCTCTAACACGATTCCGTAAAATCCGGGCTTTATCAGTGTGCCCCTGCTGTAATAAAATCTGATAAGCGTCTTTTTTACTGCCTTTCCAGGTGGTAAAAGGCAAGTCGGCAGCGACCAGTTCCCGCATTCTTTTTTCCAGAGCCAGCGCTGCATCTTCGAGGTCAAGGGGGCAGGCGGGCCGGAATTCACAATAGACCCCGGCACCCAGGGAATGTTCGATGCTGATCTGGCACTCGGGAAATAACTGTTTGGCAGCAATGGTTAACAAAAAATAAAGACTGCGGCGGTAAATGCGCAAACCTTCATCAGAAGTTAAATCTACGAATTCGATTTTATCCTGCTCCGGGTCAATTTCCGCTGTCAGGGGTTTTAGTAAATTATTGACTTTGGCTGCTACAATAGGGGAACGAGGGATAATATGCTGTTGTTTTAGATAATCAGCAACTGTGATAGTTGTTGCCAGCCCCTGTTTTAATTCCGCTTGTGCCATTGGTTTTCCTCCCCCGGTTTCTCTGGTTTCTCAAGCTTCAAAACTCGCCTGCCTGTCCATGGCCTGGTTGGCCAGAGCATCGGCCCGCTGGTTCTGTTCTCTCGGTATGTGCTGGTAAGTGACCTGGCGAAAATTTCGGGCCAGCTCCTTAACCCGGGCAAAGAGAGGTTTTAAACCCTCATTTTTAACCTTATAGATTCCTTTCAGCTGACGAATCATCAGTTCACTATCAGCCTTCACCACCAGCTCAGTCACCCCCAGGGCCTGAGCTGCTGCCAGTCCCTTGATCAAAGCCGTATATTCAGCTACATTATTGGTTGCCAGCCCGAGAAAATGACAGCCTTCGGTCAGCACCTCTCCCTCCGGGTTTAGCAGTACCCAGCCGCAACCCGCTGGACCGGGATTGCCCCGGGAGCCACCATCGGTAAACAGAATTGCCTTCATGACTAAGCCTCCTATATTTCCTGCCAGGGTTCCTTTTCCCTGGTGGACTGAATGATTTCTACAATCGCCCCGGCGCCGGCGGCCTTCTGCTGTAATTCCCGTACCCAGTAGGGTAGATAGAAGGCTTCAGTGGCAAAATGCCCGGCATCGATAAAACTCAACCCCATCTGCAGCATGTCCTGAGCCTCATGGTACTTGACATCTCCAGTGAGTAAAACATCAGCTCCCTGCATTTTTGCCCGGGCTGCCAGAGAAGCCCCTGAGCCGCTGCAGAGGGCGACTTTTTTCACGGTTTGCTCTGGACTACCACCTAACCGCAGGCGGGCAACCGACACAATTTCCTTGATTCTGGCTGCCAGCTGAGCCAGGGTCAGGGGCTGGGGTAAAAGTCCAATTCGCCCCAGTCCCAGAGCCGGGCCCTCATTGAGGAGAGGATAAAGATCATAGGCCACTTCCTCATAGGGATGAACCTTCAGCATGGCCTGCAAAACCCGTTTCAGTTTGCTTTTGGGACAAATGGTTTCCAGCCGGTATTCCTCTGCCCGTTCCAGTTGCCCTACCTGTCCCAGATAAGGATTTGTGCCAGTTAATGGTAAAAAAGTTCCGGTACCCTGGGTTTGAAAAGTGCAATGGGAATAGTTGCCGATATGACCAGCTCCGGCTTCTGCCATCGCCAGCCGCACTGCTTCCTCATGGCCAGCCGGTACAAACACCACAATTTTAATATACTCTTCCCTCCAGCCGGGTTCCAGCACCTGAATATCCTGCAAGTTCAGGGCCCGGGCCAAAGTGGCATTTATCCCCTTTTCAGCACTATCCAGGTTGGTATGGGCACTATAAACAGCAATGTTATTTTGAATCAAACGAGCCAGCAACCGGCCAGTCGCCGTATCAAAGCGAAGATTTTTCAAAGGTTTGAAAATCAAAGGGTGATGGGTTACCAGTAACCCGGCTCCTTGCTCAATAGCCTCTTCTGCTACGGCCGGTGTGCAATCAAGGGCCACCAGCACTTTATCTGTTTCAGCCCCTGGATCCCCTAACATTAAGCCCACATTATCCCATTCCGCCGCCAATTTGCGGGGAGCCAGTTCTTCTATCCAGCTGATGATTTGCCCGATTTTAGCCATGCTTCCACCTCCCCCAATTGTTCGAGGAATTTTTCCATTTCCCTGCTTCTGGCCAGCACCTTTGGACTGTGAGTTTGTCCCAGGGCAGTCAGTACCTTGCGGGTCTCATTTTTCAGCTTCTCCAGATAAGGGAGTAAAAGGGGATGTTTGCGGGCCAAGAGCGCCGGCCCAAAGACTCTGGTAATCCGGGATGAAAAAGGCTGCGGCCAGTGTTTTTCCTGGCGCCCATATTTAATAATTTGATAAAACTTGCCCTCTTCCTGCAACAACTCTTCATCCAGAACAAACCAGCCCCAGGCTGCCAGTTGTTCCCGTACCAGGGGAATATCCGTCATCGGCTGCAAAATCAGGTAACTACAGGCTTCCCGCACCATCGCACCGGCAGTCAAAATCTGAATCATCGTCTGGCCGCCCATGCCAGCGATAATAATCCCATCTGCTTCACCCGGACGGAGAATGGTTAAACCATCGCCCAAACGCACAGAGATACGGTCCTGTAAGCCAGCCTTAATCACTCTCTCCATTGCCAGTTGATATGGTCCCCGGTGTACATCACCGGCTATTGCCCGGGGGCAATGATCCGCTGCCACCAGCGCGATGGGTAAATAGGCATGATCGGTACCGATGTCGGCCGGAACCGACCCAGCCGGTACCATTCTGGCAATGGCCTCTAACCGTCGGGAAAGCTCCATTTTGCTACCTCCGCCGTTGTTTTTTCTGCCATAAATACAAGAGCGCTATTACCAGCAGGGCTGTACCTAAAAGGAAATAATTGGCGGTATGAAGATAAGCTGTCAGCTTATCCCAGTTTTCTCCCAGCAGATAGCCCAGATAAGCTAAAAAATAGGACCAGGGCAAAACTCCTAGCAGAGAATAAAGAGTAAAGCGCAGAAAATCCATCCTGGCTATCCCTGCCGGCAATGAAATAAAAGTCCGAATACCAGGCAATAAACGGGTAACAAACACCGTTATTTCTCCCTTTTCCTCAAACCAGCGATCAGCCAGTTGCAAATGATGGCGGGAAATCAGCAGATATTTGCCGTATTTCTCGATAAACGCACGGCCCCCAAAACGTCCTGCCAGATAGGCCAGCCAGGAGCCAACCACATTGGCCAGTGCCCCCAGTAGCCCTACCCACCAGAAGTTGAGTTGTCCCCGGGCCGCCAGTAAGCCCCCAAAGGGCATGATAATCTCACTGGGTATGGGTATACAGGCACTCTCCAGCACCATTCCAATGAATACTGCCAGATAGCCATAACGGGCCACTTCCTCCATAACCCAGTTAGTAAACGTTTGCCACACTTCCTCTCACACCCTTTCTCATACCAAGTATATCACACTCTCCGGCGAGAGGCCAATCACAGCAGCAACTGGCGTAACTCCGTCACCGAAGCAGCCAGAAAGTCAGGCCTAGCCGCTGTCAGCTCTGCCACACTACCATAACCGTATGTAACTGCAATGACTTTAATACCATTTTCCCGGGCCCCAATCACATCATGCTCCCGATCCCCCACCATCAACACCTGGTCCCGTTCAACTGCAAACAGTCCCAGCGCGTCACGAATCACTTCACCCTTATTGACCCGGCTGCCATCCAGATGACTGCCTACAATCGCAGCAAAATACTGGTCTAGCTGAAAATGAGCCAGTATTTTTTCTGCAAAAAGGGTAGGCTTGGAAGTGGCTACTGCCAGGCGACGGCCACTCCTGGTTAACCCGGCCAGTAATTCCGGCACACCGGCATAAACCCGGTTTTCATACATACCCCGTTCCCGGAAATATTCCCTGTAAAACGTCACCGCCTGGTCTACTTCCGCTTCACTTAAGCCGTAGAATTTCTGAAAAGATTGTCGCAAAGGCGGCCCTACAAAGGCTACCAGCCGCTCCGGCTCTTTTTCTTCTATCCCCAGTTTGGCTAAAGCATATTGAACTGAGTTAATGATTCCCGGATGGGATTCCGTCAAAGTCCCATCCAGATCAAACAAAACTAACTTCACTTCGATCTCCTCCCTGATAATAGCAAAAGAGCCAGGCCTTAGCCTGGCTTGTAATCTATGCTGGTGGGCGATACAGGACTCGAACCTGTGACCTCTTGCATGTGAGGCAAGCGCTCTAACCAACTGAGCTAATCGCCCTCTCCTGACTGGATAGTGGTGGGCCCAGCTGGACTCGAACCAGCGACCGACCGGTTATGAGCCGGTTGCTCTACCAACTGAGCTATAGGCCCAGCAATGGCTCCCCGAGCAGGACTCGAACCTGCAACCTACCGGTTAACAGCCGGGCGCTCTACCATTGAGCTATCGGGGAATGCCGCGACATTAGATATTATAAGGCAAATGCCGCTTCTGGTCAAGGCCTTTTTTGCCGAGATTTTATTCCAAAAAGTCTTTCAACTTTTTACTGCGGCTGGGATGGCGCAGTTTGCGCAAAGCCTTGGCCTCAATCTGGCGAATCCGTTCCCTGGTCACCCCGAATTCCTGACCCACTTCCTCTAAAGTCCTGGCCCGACCGTCTTCCAGGCCAAAACGCAAGCGCAGGACCTTTTCTTCCCGGGGGGTAAGAGTGCTCAGCACTTCCTCCAGCTGCTCCTTCAGCAGATGATAACTGGCTGCTTCCGCCGGTGCCGGAGCATCTTCATCTTCGATGAAATCTCCCAGATGGCTGTCTTCTTCTTCCCCGATGGGGGTTTCCAGGGACACCGGTTCCTGGGCGATTTTCATAATTTCCCGCACTTTTTCTACCGGTACATCCATAGCCTCGGCAATCTCTTCAGGTGAAGGCTCGCGCCCCAGTTCCTGCAAGAGCTGGCGGGAAACGCGAATCAGCTTGTTGATAGTTTCCACCATATGCACCGGAATCCGGATGGTACGAGCCTGATCTGCAATGGCCCGGGTGATAGCCTGACGAATCCACCAGGTGGCATAGGTACTGAATTTGTAGCCTTTGCGGTAGTCAAATTTTTCTACCGCCTTGATCAAACCCAGATTCCCCTCCTGGATCAGATCCAGGAACAGCATGCCTCGCCCCACATAGCGTTTGGCAATACTGACCACCAGGCGCAAGTTGGCTTCCGCCAGCCGGCGTTTAGCCTCTTCATCTCCCTGTTCCATGCGTTTAGCCAGCTCAATTTCCTCTTCCGGGGTCAACAAGGGCACCCGCCCGATTTCCTTCAAGTACATGCGAACCGGATCATCAATCCCGATACCTTCCGGTATATCCAGGTTCAGTTCATCTTCCAGGTTTTCGGTGAGAGGAAATTCATCATCTACAGGGGGCAAATCATCAGCCGGCAGCATGTCCACTTCCCCGGTTTCCGGCACCACTTCAATGCCCATCCCTGCCAGTGTTTCATAGACTTCATCGATCTGTTCCGGGGTTAATTCCACACCCTGGAGGGTGTCCATGATTTCGCCATAGGTCAAGAGGCCCCGTTTTTTGCCTTTGTCGATCAGTTTCTTGAGTTCTTCCTTGAGGGCGTTCATGTCTTTGCTATTTTGTTGTTCTTCGTTTTTTGCCATCAAGCTCCCCCCCTTTCCAGGGTGCTAGAATTATTCTGCAACCGGGTCAAACGGCTGGCCAGCTCCTTTACAGTCTGAAAATCCCGCCGTTCTTCCGCAGCCTTAATCTGTTTCAAAATCTCTTCCCGCTCTCTTTGTAGCCTTCCCTTCACCAGGGTTTGTATGCAATCCTGCAAGGTGGCTTCAGCCTGTTCCAGGGGCACTGGCAGAGTCAACAGTCGAGCAGTTACCGGGCCCAGTTCCACATCACTTTGCGGCAGGGCTCCTGTCTCCTGCCAGACCTGCATTGCCCTGGTCAGCTGTTCATCCCGCCAGGGTTTCTCCCCCAGACTGGCTTGCACTCGCGGCCACCAGTGGGGATATTCCACCACCAGGCGGGCCAGCCACCATTCTGCTTTGGTTAACCCATCCAGAATCGGATGGTTTGGCGAATTCTGGCTTACATTATCAATAGTATGCCTATTTTTTACAATTTTATCCCTCTGGCGCAAGAAAAGTCGCAATTCGCTTTCAATGGTCTCCCAGGACAGGTTGAGTTCCTGGCCCAGGCGTCGGATATATTCTTCCCGGCGCAAATGGTCACGAGTTGCGGCCAGACTGGGTATAATCAGCTGCAAGGTCTGCCTTTTGCCCGTAAGTGTGCTAAGGTCATAGCTCTCAGCACAGAGTTTGAGCTTAAAGTCCAGCAAATCCAGAGTTGTAGCCAGTAATTCCCTGAATTCTTCCACTGTATGTTTTTGCAAATATTCATCCGGGTCTTTCCCATCCGGCAAAACCAGTACCCGCACTTCCAGCCCCAGGCCCAGCAACAGGTCCAGGGAACGCAGAGCTGCCTTCTGTCCGGCCGGGTCAGCATCAAAGGCGATCACCACCCGGTCGGTATAGCGGCGCAACAGCTTGCCATGGGCTTCTGTCAAAGCTGTCCCCAGGGGAGCAACCACATTGGTAATACCTCGCTGATGGAGAGAAAGCACATCCAGATAACCTTCCACAACAATAGCCAGATTCTGGTCCCGGATTGCTTGCTGGGCTTGAAAGAGCCCATAGAGATTACTGCTCTTATCAAAAACAGGAGTTTCCGGAGTATTGAGGTATTTCGGCTGCCCCTCACCCAGGATGCGGCCACCAAAGGCAATAATTCTACCCCGGGTGTCGAAAATGGGAAATATAAGGCGGTGGCGAAAAAGGTCCAGATACTGGCCGGTATAACTGCCAGTGCGGCTCAACCCCCATTTCACCAGCACCCTGGGATCATAACCCCTTTTGCGGAAGGCTCTGGTCAGGTGGTCCCACTCCGGGCCGGCATAGCCCAGGGCAAATTTCTGTACAGTTTCCTGGTTTAAACCGCGCCGGACAATGTACTGTCTGGCCTCCTGACCTTCCGGCCTTTCCAGGCGCCAGCTAAAATATCTTGCTGCCAGCTGGTTGAGCTCATACCCTTCTGTCTTCTGACCCAGTTCCCTGGTCTCTCCCTCCATCACGGGCAGAGGCAATCCCGCCCGTTCTGCCAGCCGTTCCACCGCTTCCGGGAAAGTCAGGCGCTGGCTATCCATCAAAAAACGGATTACATCTCCTCCAGCCTGACAGCCAAAACAATAAAACATCTGCTTTTCCGGTGAAACGAAGAAAGAAGGAGTCTTTTCCTGATGAAAAGGGCAAAGTCCCACATATTCCCGCCCCTGGCGTTTCAGCAGGACATGTTCACTGATGACCTCTACTATATCATTGGCTGAGCGCACTTGCTCTATGAATTGGGGTGAAAGGAATCCTCCCACCAGCCTCACCTGCTTTAAAATTAGGATAAAAATAGAGTTCGCCATTAATAACAGATTTCCTGCTGCTTGTCAAGAGGCAATTTTAAGAGGTCAGACAATTTACTGTATATTCGCCTTAACAAGACAAATTCCTGCTTTATTCGAAAAAATTTATTGAAAAAGGGGAAACCCCCTGGGAACAAACAAGTCGGTATATTTTTTGATGGCATAACGATCGGTCATGCCGGCCACATAATCTACCACAGCCCGGGCCCGGTTCTCCTCCTCACTGCGACCCTGACTTTCCCCTTCCTGCCGGGCGATGGTCAAAAATTCAGCCGGAACCTGCTCCGGATGCTCGACATAATAACTGTAAAGCTCCTGCACTATGTTTTTGGCCTTCTCCTCTTCGGCTTTAGCCTGAGAACCCACATAAACCCGTTCAAAAAGAAAAGACCGCAAAGCCATGGTCGCTTCCCAGATTTCCGGACTCATCCTGATGCGCGGCTGCTGCCGGCTGGCTTCAATCATGTCCCTGACCATGATGTTTATACGCTCGGAGTGTTTTCGACCCAGCACTGTCAGCAAATCCCGGGGCAAATCATCCAGTTCCAGAACCCCGCCCCGGATGGCATCATCAATATCATGGTTGATATAGGCAATTCTGTCTGCAATTTTAACAATTTGCCCCTCGAGGGTAGCAGGATCCTGGTCACCGGTATGGTGGAGAATACCATCCCGCACTTCCCAGGTCAAATTCAGACCCGCTCCTCCGCCTTCTATTTTGTCCACGATCCGCAAACTTTGTTCATTATGGGCAAACCCGGGCAGGTAGACTTCCTGCAAAGCCTCTTCCCCAGCATGACCAAAAGCAGTATGGCCCAGGTCATGGCCCAGGGCAATAGCTTCCGTCAGATCTTCGTTCAAGCGCAGGGCCCGGGCAATAGTGCGGGCGATTTGCGCTACTTCCAGGGTATGGGTCAACCGGGTACGGTAATGATCTCCTTCAGGAGCAATAAACACCTGGGTTTTATGTTTTAAACGGCGAAAAGCCTTGGAATGCAAGATCCTGTCCCGGTCCCGCTGAAAGGCGGTGCGGACATCACACTCTTTTTCCTCCCGCTGCCGGCCACGGCTAAGGCTGCTGCGAGCAGCAAACGGGGAAAGGTGTTCTTCCTCCCATAGTTCTGTTTCTCTTCTGATCATATTCTCACCTCAAAAAGTTAGCGACGACGAATAGCTGCCGTGGCCAGAGCAACCTGGGCCACCCGTTTCCCCAGCATTTCTGCCCGGCGGACCGCATCCTGATCCTGGTCAGCGGGTTTTTGCGCCCCTACCCCCTGGTGACCGCAATCGAGTTCGGCATAACCGTCACCGACAATGATCATCCCATGGACCAGCATCATATCATGCATGGCAGCTACTGCCGTCTCCTGGCCCCCAAACCGGGATGCTCCACAGGCCATAGCCGCTCCTACCACATTCAGTAAATGTTTGTCCCGCCGCAAATATCGGGTTTTATCCCAGAATGCTTTCAATTGTCCACTGACAGTACCAAAATAGACAGGGCTGGCCATAATAACCCCATCGGCCTTTTTCAGCAGTTCATAGGTTTCGCCCAGTTTATTGTTATGGGCACAGACCCCGGCACAGGGATTGGTACAGACCGTACAAAAGGGTACCTTTACATCTGCCAGAATTTCTGCGGCCTGGATAATTTCCGTCTGCGCTCCTAAGGTTGCTGCCCCCTTTAAGGCCTGTTCCAGCAAAAAACCGCTATTGCCATCCTGGCGGGGACTGCCATTGATACCTATTATCAGCATCTATTTCTTCACCTCTTACTCTTAATTTCCTAATAATATATTCGCTCAGCCCTTTTTTTCTTCCTGCCCCGACAAAGAAAATTCACAAAGGTTTCGATAAATTGGCCCCTGAGCGGTTAAGGTACTGGCAATCAGGGCAAATCCGGTTACCGGCCAGGGTGGCAATAGGATATTTTGCTGCGGCGGCCAGTAAACCCTGGCCCCTTCTTTTACCCGGGCCAGGGTAATATGGGGTCGCCAGCCCCTGGCTTCCGGTGCCATTCCCCAGCGGCTCAAGGCTTCATCCACCTCTGTCTTTAACTGAAATAGCCGCTGACTATCCCTCTCCGTCCTGCCTCTTACCCCCCACCAGAGCACCCGGGGAGCCAACCGATCGGGGAAAGCCCCTGGCCCGGAAGACTGCAGAGTAAAAGGCGATAGTGAAATCGAAGCCAGATGTTTTTGCAGGCTGGGAAGGCTTTTTTCATCTACTTCTCCCAGAAAGCGCAGGGTCAGATGCAAGTTCTCCTTTTCTACCCATTTGACCCCGGGACAGGGCACCTCCAGGCCTGCTAAGCGCTCCCGCCACTGCCCAGGCAACCATAAACCAAGAAACAGACGCACGTCAATTCCTCCTTCGCATAGGAAAAAGGCTGTTAAAAACCAGCGGTAGCGGTCTTTAACAGCCCTCATCCCCATCAGACCCAGTCCTTATTCCGGAAGTACCAGAGCATGATCACGGTTAACCCCAGCATCCCCAGCAATATAATATACAGGGTATAGGGGCTGTGGGCCCCCGGCAAGGGTACATTCATCCCGAACAAACCGGTGATAAAAGTCAACGGCATCATAATGGTAGAGATAATGGTGAGATAGCGCATTACCTCGTTGGTGCGGTTGGAAACAATGGAATAATAGGTGTCCATAGCGCCATTGACCAGATCCCGGTAGGTATCGGTAGTGTCAATAATGCGTTCAATATTGTCCACCAGGTCCATATAATAAGGTTTATTCTCTTCCTGAATTTGAAAGGAATAACGCCCATTGACATTGGCAAAAATCCGCCGCTGAGGCATGATTACTTTTCGCAATAACAGGATGGTCCGCTTTAAGGCCAGGAACTCATCGGTTACTTCCTGAATGGGATTGACATATAGCTCATCTTCCAGTTCGTCAATCCGGACGCCAATCCGCTCCAGAATGGGGAAATATTCATCGATAATACCGTCCACCAGGTTATATAGCAAATAATCTGGCCCCCGCTGCATCAAGCGGCTGGTGTACCAGCACTGTTTCACTACCCGGGCCACACTGGACAGGGCATCCTTGTGAATGGTTACCAGGTAATTACTGCCCAGGAAAACATCCAGTTCCACAGTGGTAATCTCTTCATCGCTTTCCTCATCATAACGCAGGGAGTGGAAAACGAAGAAATAGTAATCATCATAGCGGTCAACCTTGGCCCGGGGACTTTCCTGCAAAACATCCTCTAAAGCCATTGGGTGAAACTGGAAGGCATTGGCCAGTAATTCCAGGTCCTTGGCGGTACAATCATAAATATCAATCCAGAGTAAATTGCGGGGGTCCTTGAGGTACTCATCCTTGCGGGATAGGTCGGCATCAAAGTAGATTTTGTTGGTGGCATGATCATAGAAATAAATGCAGAGCATGGCTACCCCCCTTTTCAGGCAGGGCCAACCACCTTTCCGGAGCGGGAAAAGGCAGTTGCCCACCGTTTATTCATTTGTTGCCAGTAACCCTCTCGACTGGGGCCTCCGTCCATTTTCCCCTCACCTCCGGTCTCTGCGGATTTCCTAACATTTAAACTATACTCCTGTATTATATGATTGTCAACAAAAAAGAGCTCTGCCACAAGGCAGAGCTCTAGATTTTTTTATTTATTATTTATCCCGCGTTACATCCCCTAGAGCTGCCTGGGCCGCAGCCAACCTGGCGATAGGAACCCGGTAAGGTGAACAGGAGACATAATCCAGACCGGCTTCCTGGCAGAAGAAGATGGATTTGGGCTCACCGCCGTGCTCACCACAGATACCCACCTTCAGTGCAGGGTTAGCCTGCCGTCCCAGCTGGGTAGCCATTTTCATCAATTTGCCAACTCCCCTGGTGTCCAGAACTATGAAGGGATTTTCAGCAAAGATCTTTTGATCCAGGTAGTCTTGCATGAACTTGCCTTCAGCATCATCACGGCTAAAGCCCAGGGTAGTCTGGGTCAGGTCATTGGTACCGAAGGAGAAGTAATCGGCATGGGGAGCGATTTCATCAGCGGTGACACAGGCCCGCGGCAGCTCGATCATGGTACCGACACTGATCGGCACCTCTACGCCATACTCAGCCATCACCTCTTTGGCAACCTGAACGCTCAGCTCCCGCAGTTTGCGCAATTCTTCCGCTTCAATTACCAGCGGAATCATCACTTCCGGTCGAGCGTCAACCCCCTCTTTGATCAGCTGGGCGGTTGCCTGATAGATAGCCCGTACTTGCATAGCATAGATTTCCGGCCAGGTGATGGCCAGGCGGCAACCGCGATGACCCAGCATGGGGTTAAACTCATGCAAGGCCCGGACTTTCTTGAGCAACTGTTCTTTAGCCTTAATTACCGCCGGGTCTCCACCGGTCAATTTCAGCGTAGTTATTTCCACTACCAGTTCTTCCTGATTGGGGAGGAACTCATGCAAAGGCGGATCCAGCAGACGGATATAGACTGGATAGCCAGCCATAGCTTTCAGGATGCCATAGAAGTCTTCCCTCTGCATGGGCAGCAGTTTGGCCAGGGCAGCTTCCCGCTCTTCCTTGTTCTCGGCCAGAATCATTTCCTGCACGATTGGCAACCGATCCTGGGCCATAAACATATGCTCAGTGCGGCAAAGGCCAATCCCTTCTGCCCCAAACTGGCGGGCCTTGGCAGCATCTTCCGGAGTATCCGCATTGGCCCGCACTTTCATGGTCCGGATTTCATCAGCCCAGCTCAGCAGCAGCTCAAATTCCGCGGAAATTTCCGGATCGATCATGGGTACCTGACCAGCGATAACCTGACCGGTAGCACCATCAATGGAAATGATATCTCCCTTGCGGAATACCCGCTCTCCAACCTGGAATTGCTCATTTTCATAATCGATCTTAATGGCCTCACAGCCACAAACACAGGGTTTGCCCATGCCGCGGGCCACCACAGCCGCATGACTGGTCATACCACCGCGGGAAGTCAAAATCCCTTGAGCCTGGATTATACCATGGATGTCATCAGGAGTGGTTTCCATTCTGACCAGGATAACCTTTTCCCCATTCAGTCCCAGCTTCTCAGCTTCATCAGCATCAAATACCACCTGGCCGGATGCAGCGCCCGGAGATGCCGGCAAGCCTTTGGCCACAACATCCAGTTTGGCATTGGGGTCAATACGGCGATGCAGCAACTGGTTCAGGGATGCGGGTTCAATCCGCTGGATAGCAGTTTTCCTGTCAATCAGCCCTTCATTGACCATATCAACAGCAATTTTCAGAGCTGCTGCTGCAGTCCGCTTACCAGTCCGGGTTTGCAGAATATAGAGTTTGCCCCGTTCAATGGTGAACTCGATATCCTGCATATCTTTATAATGGTTTTCCAGGATTTTGCATACTGCCACAAATTGCTGATAAACTTCCGGCATTTCTGCCTGCAAGGTAGAAATGGGTTGAGGTGTTCTGATTCCGGCTACCACATCCTCACCCTGGGCATTAATCAGATACTCACCATAGAGAACAGGTTCCCCGGTGCTGGGGTTACGGGTAAAAGCAACCCCGGTACCGCAGTCATTGCCCATATTACCAAAGACCATGGTCTGAACATTCACTGCTGTACCCAGATGGTCAGGAATGCCATTTATCTTGCGGTAAACAATGGCCCGCTGGTTATTCCAGGAGCGGAATACTGCCTTAACAGCCAGCAGCAACTGTTCCATGGGATCCTGGGGGAAATCCACCCCGGCTTCCCGCCGGGTAATGGCCTTGTACTCCTTTACCACTTCCCGCAAGGTAGCGACATCCAGTTCGTGGTCATAGTGGACGCCCAGCCGCTCTTTGTGTTTTTCCAGAACGGTTTCAAACTGGTAATGAGGTACTTCCAGCACCACATCACTGAACATTTGAATGAACCGGCGATAGCAGTCCAGGGCAAACCGTTCGTTACTGGTGGCCCGGGCCAGCCCTTCCACCGTCCGGTCATTCAGACCCAGGTTAAGGATAGTATCCATCATCCCGGGCATGGAAAACTTGGCACCGGAGCGCACGGATACCAGCAAGGGGTTGTTTTCATCCCCAAACTTCTTACCGATTTGCTTTTCCACCTGGGCCAGAGCTTCCTTGATCTGGTCAACCAGGCCGGCGGGGAACTGCTGGCCATTGGCATAGTACTCATTACAGGCCTCAGTGGTAATGGTCAAACCAGGAGGTACCGGTAGACCAATATTGGTCATTTCCGCCAGGTTGGCTCCTTTCCCTCCCAACAAGTCCCGCATGTCCGCTTTTCCTTCCTGGAAAAGGTATACCCACTTCTTAGACATACTTGTTTCTCTCCCCCTTGTAGAAAATTTCCAAAACGCGGCTGGCTGTTTCCTCCACCGCCTTATTGGTCACATCAATAATCGGACAGCCGATTTTTTTCATAATACTCTCAGCATAGTCCAGTTCCAGTAAAATCCGCTCCATGGAAGCATATTCGGCACTGGATGTCAGGCCCAGGGTTTTAAGGCGCTCCTGCCGGATGATATTGAGCTGTTCCGGCTTGATGGTCAAACCGATCACCTTGCGCGGTGGCAATTTGAACAGCTCTTCCGGGGGAGGCACTTCCGGTACCAGTGGCACATTGGCCGCCTTGATGCGCTTATGAGCCAGATACATACAGAGCGGAGTTTTGGAAGTACGACTAACCCCGATTATAACAATATCGGCGTGAGTAATACCCCTGGGATCCTTGCCATCATCATACTTGACAGCGAATTCGATAGCCTCCACCTTGCGGAAGTATTCTTCATCTATGCGGTGAACCAGACCGGGTTTGAGCTTAGGCTCTGTTGCCATCACCAGACTGAGGGCATCCATCATCGGCCCCATAATATCCACCTGGGGCAGATCTCTGGCTTCCTCCTGTAAAATCCGGCGTAATTCCGGCAATACCAGGGTATAGGCCAAAGCCGCTCCATCAGCCCGGGCCTGATCGATGACCTCCCGCAAATATTCAGCATCATGCACATAGGGAACCCGCTTGATGATCAGACTTTCCCCTTCTGAGTTAAACTGGCTCAGGGCTGCCTTCACTACAAACTCAGCGGTTTCCCCGATGGAGTCTGAAAGTACATAAACTACCGGCTTAGAGTTTTCCCGGGATATGGAAATCCCCTCCTCCTTGCACCAGCTCTACAAATAGCCTGGTGATATTGGTTTTGGTTAGTCTACCTACTACTTGCCAGCTTTCAGTCCCATCTTCTTCATTCATGGGTTTGACTACTGGCAATGCATCCACCTCATGAGCGATCAGCTTCTGGGCAGCCTTGAAAACACTTTCCTCCGGTGTAGTGGTAATGATATTGGGCATCCTGGTCATAACAATCCCAATCGGCAGTTTATGCAAATCACTGCCACCGATAGCTACCTTGAGCAAATCCTTGCGGGAAACAACTCCTTCCAGCCGTCCCTCACTGGTAACCACAAACAGGGTGCCCACGTCTTCCGTAAACATGGTGACTACCGCATCATAAGCCGTGGCGGTATCCACCACTACCTTGGGCAGGGAATGAACATCCCCTACCTTGATGGACATCAGCTTTTCAGTAAAAGGATTTGGCACTGAACGTCCGGAATAGAAATAGCCTACCCGGGGTCTGGCTTCCAAAAGACCCGCCATAGTCAATATGGCCAGATCAGGCCTTAAGGTGGCCCTGGTCAAATTCAGCCGTTCGGCTATCTGCTCCCCTGTAATTGGCCCTTCTTCCTTAACAATCCGGATGATCTCAGCCTGGCGTTTGGTCAGTTCTATAGTCCTCACCGCCTTCGCTAATAAGGAAATGTGTCATACTATTTCCTGTTGCTCTGATAAATATTATATACTATATTTCTTTTTGTTTTCCTGCTATTTGTTAAAAAAAATTATTGAGCTCCGGCAAATGCCTCCTGTATCACCTGTTCTATCCGGTGACTTACTTCTGCTTCACTCCATCCAGTTTCTATTTTGCCCAGCCAGAGGAGATATTCAATATTTCCTTCCGGACCCTTAATAGGCGAATAGTCCAGCCCCAGGATACTAAACCCCTGCTCCCGGGCCATGGCCGTTACCTTCTCCAGCACTTCCTTATGTACACCGGGGTCCCGTACTACCCCTTTTTTACCCACTTTCTCCCGGCCTGCCTCAAACTGGGGCTTGACCAGGGCGATTACCTGGGCATCAGCGCTGCTGAGCTCCCAGGCCCTGGGCAATACCAGCCCCAGGGAGATAAAACTGGTATCAATCACCACCCTTTCCGGCACCAGGGGTAGTTCCTCTTTGGTCAAGTAGCGGATATTGGTGCGCTCCAGATTCAGCACCCGCGGGTTCTGACGCAGTTTCCAGGCCAGCTGCCCATAGCCGACATCGACGGCAATCACCTGGCGAGCTCCATAGTGCAGGCAGACATCGGTAAATCCACCGGTACTGGCCCCGATATCCAGCACCACCCGGTCTTTTACAGAAAAGGCAAAGACCCGCAGGGCCTTTTCCAGTTTCAGTCCCCCCCGGCTGACCCAGGGAAAGTCCTCCCCTTTAATTTTGATTTCCACTTCCTCAGCCACCATTTCCCCGGCTTTATCCACTTTTCTGCCTTGCACAAAAACGAGACCGGCCATAATGGCCGCCTTAGCCCTTTCCCTGCTGGAAAAAAAGCCCTTCTCAACCAGAAGGGCATCCAATCGCTTTTTGCTCATTATTCTGTTCACCTCTATTTCCCTGCAACCAGAATGGTTTTTTGCTGGCGCTTTGCCAGCATTTCCAGACAACTGGCCTTGATGCCGTCCTGATTCAGGCAATAGATAGCTTTCAGCTCTTCCACCCGGCCGTGTTCAATGAATTGGTCGGGCAAACCCAGCATGGTCACTTCCTGTCGTTGATAACCATTTTGATGGAGGAACTCCAGAATGGCTGAACCAAAACCGCCGGCCAGGACATGGTTTTCCACCGTTAACCAGGGCGTATTGGTAGCTACCAATCGATGCAGCAGATCCTCATCCAGGGGTTTTACAAACCGCATATTAACAACCCCGATATCCAGCCCCTCTCCTGCCAGCTCTTCTGCCGCTGCCAGCGCATCATAAACCAGAGAGCCCAGAGCCAGAATCCAGCCCTGACTGCCTTCCCGCAGCACTTCCGCCTTACCCAGGGGCAGCTGGCGTAGCTGCTGTTCCAGCGGCACTCCGATGCCGTTCCCCCGGGGATAGCGCAGGGCAATAGGGCCATCATGCTGGATAGCAGTATAAAGCATATGGCGTAATTCATTTTCATCTTTAGGTTCCATCAAAACCAGATTGGGGATGGAACGCAGATAGGCAATATCAAAAACACCGTGATGGGTGGGACCATCTTCCCCCACCAGGCCAGCCCTGTCCATGGCCAGCACCACCGGCAGCTTTTGTAAACAGACATCATGTAGCACCTGGTCATAGGCTCTTTGCAAAAAAGTACTATAAATAGCCACCACCGGCTTTAATCCCTGGGTAGCCATTCCGGCCGCCAGGGTAACGGCATGTTGTTCTGCAATCCCTACATCAAAAAAACGATGGGGAATTTCCCTGGCAAAATGGTACAGTCCAGTCCCGGTAGGCATCGCTGCCGTAATAGCCACAATCCGGGCATCCTGCTGTCCCAGTGCCACCAGCTCCCGGCCAAAGGCTTCGGTGTAAGAGATGGGCCCCGTGCCGCCAGCACTCTGTCCGGTAGCTATATCAAAAGGACCGGTGCCATGAAACTTGTCAGGATTCTCCTCTGCCGGCAAATAGCCTTTGCCTTTTTTGGTAATCACATGCACCAGCACCGGCCCTGTCAAAGCTTTGGCATCATGCAGCACCTTTTTCAGTGCCGCTAGATCATGACCGGGGATGGGACCAAGATAGGTAAAGCCCAGCTCCTCGAAGAGCATACCAGGCACTACCAGGTGTTTGACACTATCCTTGAGACGGTTAGCCAGTTGCAACATCTTGGGACCGATATTGGGGATACGCTTTAATATGTATTCAATTTCCTCTTTTCCCTTATAATACTTGGGGTCAGTGCGCATGCGGGTCAGGTAGGAAGAAAGGGCCCCTACATTTTCAGCAATGGACATTTCATTATCATTCAAGATCACAATCAAATCGGTTTTGGTGTGTCCGGCATGGTTTAACGCCTCAAAAGCCATACCTCCGGTAAGAGCCCCATCACCGATTACAGCCACCACTTTAAAATCCTCTTTTTTCATATCCCGGGCCAGGGCAATGCCCAGAGCAGCGGAAATAGAAGTGGAACTGTGCCCGGTAGCGAAAATGTCATGGGGGCTTTCCTCCCGCTTGGGAAAGCCGGAAATTCCCCCCAGCTGACGCAAAGTAGCAAACCGATCCCGCCGGCCCGTTAGCAGTTTATGAACATAAGCCTGGTGGCCCACATCCCAGATAATTTTATCTGCAGGGGAATTGAACACACGGTGCAAGGCGATGGTCAGCTCCACAACCCCCAGATTGGGCGCCAGATGTCCTCCCGTTCTGGAGGTAACTTCAATCAGTTCCCGGCGAATTTCTTCCGCCAGCTGTTTTAGCTGGTTCAAGGTTAATCCCTGCAAATCTTCCGGTCCATTGATCTGACTAAGAATTGAAGTGGTCATTCCTCTTTCTCCCGCCCTTGCTATTTTTCTTGTCCGGCCACAGCGTCCAGCCTGTTTGCCTTTCAATCCAGGCCAGGCACCGGCCGACCAGGAAGATGATTTCTTCTGCATGGTCAATGGCCAGCTTTTTCCCACCAGCCTTGCCTCCGACGGTAACAGCAGCAATTAAACCGGTCATGATGGTGCCCAACCAGGCTTTATTCCAGTCCGGATGGCTGCTGACTAATAAAAAAACGATAGTTGCTCCCAGTCCACCACTGACTGTACCGCAAATATCACCAATCACATCATTACAAAAAGAGGCCACTTTATCAGCATGATTGAGGAGAGAAATCGCCTGTTTTGCGCCTGGAATTTTTCGCGCTGCTTTGGCATGAAACGGAGCTACTGCAGCAGCCGTGGCTGCCACTCCGATCATATCAAAAATAATGCCTACAGCGATGATAATTAACAGAAAGGGCAAAGCCGCCAGTGCCGAGGGAAATCGGTTTACAACCGCTTCCGTCCCACTGCTGATAGCCATAGCTGTAAAGAAAGTCAATAAACCTACAACTAAAACCTGGCGCCGCACCTGTGCCCTCAATTTATGATTATTATTACCCAATCCGGTCACCTCTTAAATGATAAAAAAAAATATATGTAACAGGCTACTACTGGCAGGTGGTAGTCTGCTGAGTAAACGTTGTGGCTTCAGGTCCAGTAGGTTTTCCCAGACGATGCTCCTCTGCGTCGCCGCATGAGGCGGTTTCCCCTTTCCCATCGTTTTGCCGCGTCACCGCCGGCAAGACTGGATTACCACTTAGTCCACACTTTAATCCCCAGCAAACTCCATCTCTGGTGGGCAGCCTAGGAAATTTCTTCGGCGACCGCCGGCGTCTTCTAGCCTCTTTTGCAGATGCAGTTTCAGGCGACAGGTCCCTTAACCTCGGCGCCATCGGTTAAAAGGCCTGATAGCTCGCCATCCTCTACACCCGCTCAAGGCAGGCTACACTGCACCCACCATCCTGCCGTAACAGGATAATGAATTGCAGGTTCAACCCCAAGCCATAGCTTCCTACTCGCCATAGGTCACCACGCACTTGGGCCTCCGCGGAAGCGGGGTCAACGCCCACATGCCCTTGTGGATCGCCCCATCTTCCTTAACTCCCAGCACCAACCCCCGACGGGGCGTCGAAAGCCGACACCAGGAACTTCATCGATGTGCCCTTTGACGGATTTTTAGGCCCGCCTTCAAAAACGCTGCGGCCGACTAGGATACTGCACCACCTGCCACCGTAGCGGCCAGGCTGATGAATCATTGCTCAATAAATATTATATGCTATTTTGCTGTTCTTAGCAATTCGCCCTGTCAGCTGCTACAGTCTATCATAATCCATCTAAGCATGCAACAGCTAATTAATGCCAGACCAGTAGCTATTGCTCTCGTTTTAATAAAAATAAAGCTGTTTCCTTCAAAAATTCAGCCTTTGCGCCGAAAATCCCTAAAGCCGTAATGGCAGCGGTTACAGCCTTTTCCGCCATGATCCGGGCCTGTTCCAGTCCATATAGTGAAGGATAGGTGGCCTTGCAGTTTTTCAGGTCTGAATTTTTATCCTTGCCCATTTTGGCCGGGTCTCCGGTAATGTCCAGGATATCATCGGTGATTTGAAAAGCCAGGCCCAGTTGTTCAGCATAGTGGGATAAAGCTGCTAGTTGTTCAGGGGTAGCACCACCTATCAGGCCTCCCACCCTGACAGCTGCCCGGAAAAGGGCCCCCGTTTTGCGGCGATGGATTTTTTCCAGCTGTTCCCCATTAACTTGTTGCCCCTGGGCCTCCATATCCGCCATTTGCCCACCAATCATGCCCTGAGTACCTGCAGCCTCGGCAATTTCCCTGATTACCCGTAATGCGATTTCCGGACTTACACCAGCCCCCGGTAAATGCGCGGCTAGCAATTCAAAGGCCAGGGTCAACAGGGCATCTCCTGCCAGAATGGCTGTTGCTTCACCAAAGACCTTATGATTGGTAGGTTTACCCCGGCGGTAATCATCATTATCCATAGCCGGCAAATCATCATGAATCAGGGAATAGGTGTGGATCATTTCCAGTGCTGCTGCTGCCGGCAGAGCAGCCTGAACTTCTCCCCCTACTGCTTCCACAGCCCCCAAAACCAGGGCTGGGCGTAAACGTTTGCCCCCGGCAAAAAGACTATAGAGCATAGCCTCATGTAGGCGCCCTGGCTCCAGTTCTGGTCCGGGTAACACCTCTTCGAGCCAGTCCTCTACCAGTCTGTTTTTTGCCAGTAATTGCTCCTGCCACTTTTGCAAATCCATCTCCACCCTCTATTCCAGTGTCGCTTCCTGTAACTCAATTTTAGCATTAGACTGAGCCTGTAACAATAACAGTTTCCCTTCAGCAGCCTGCAGCTTTTCCTGGCAAAGACGGACCAGTTTTACCCCTTCTTCAAAGGCACGCAAGGCATCTTCCAGGGGCAACTGCCCTCGTTCCAGCTGGCTGACAATGCGTTCGAGCTTTTGCATTGCCTCTTCATAGCTCAGTTGATTATCCATTCATTTTCCTCCTAACCGCCTGAACTTGACAATCTACTTCCCCATCCTTCATATGCAGGGTCAGTCCTTGTCCAGTCTGAACCTGTTCTACTGAAGTCACTACTTCCTGTTCCCTTCGGCAGAAGGCGTAACCTCGCTCCAGCACCTTTAAAGGACTTAAAGCATTTAGAGCTGCTACTGTCTTCTCCAGGCGATGCTGTTTTTGCAGATATACATTTTCGGCAGCAGTCTGCAATTTTCCTGCTATCCTTTCAACCTCCTGCCATTTCCGCTCAAAATAGAGCTGAGGTTGCTGCAATATAGGCCGGGAAGCCAGTTGTTCCAGCTGCTGTCGTTCCCAGCGAAAACGATTGCTGATAGCAGCCCTTAAGCGCTGGGCCATTTCTGCCGTACGGCCCAGCAGTTCCTGTAAGACTGGAACCGCCAGTTCCGCCGCATTGGAAGGGGTGGAAGCGCGGACATCAGCCACCAGATCAGCCAGGGTAACATCACTTTCATGCCCGATAGCAGCAATCACCGGCAGGGGACAGGCAGCAATGGCCCGTACTACTATTTCCGAATTGAAGGCAGCCAGATCTTCAGTGGCTCCTCCGCCTCGACCTACAATCACCAGGTCTGCCCCCGTGTGAGCTGCTGCCAGTTCTAATCCAGCTTTGATGGAGGCAGGCGCCTCTTCACCCTGTACCTGCACATCCACAATCACGATCTCAATAATGGGAAAACGCTGGCGCAGTATTTTTACCATATCCCGTACTGCTGCTCCCTGCCGGGAAGTAACCAGGGCTATCCGACGAGGTAAAGGCGGCAAAGGCCTTTTGCGGGCAGTGCTGAACAGCCCCTCTGCCTCCAGTTTACGCTTCAGCTGTTCCAGCTGCAACTGGCTGCTGCCAATGCCATAGGGCTGGATATCTTCGGCGTAGAGCTGATAGATCCCATTCGGCAGAAAAACATTGATACTGCCCAGGACCAGCACCTCCATACCGGCCCGGGGTTGAAAACGTAGATTGGCTGCCTGTTGCCGGAACATAACGCATTTAAGCTGGCTTTCCTGGTCTTTCAGGGTAAAATAGCAGTGACCGGAAAGGCGATGGCGGGTAAATTCCGCTATCTCCCCTTTAATCCAGACTCTTTTAAGCAGATAATTGGTCTCCAGGCTCTGTTTGATCAGGCTGTTCAGTTCTGTCACTGTCCAGAAAGTTTTTCCCGTCATCTTTTGCCCTCCGCAGATAAAATAGAAGGCAGCCGCTGGCTGCCTTACTTGTTCATAAGATATTCGTGAATGGCAGTAGCCGCTACCCGGCCTGCACCCATAGCCTTAATAACAGTAGCTGCACCGGTCACCACATCACCACCGGCATAGACTCCTGGCTTAGAAGTAGCTCCTGTTTCTTCACTGGCCATAATATTGCCTTTCCGGTTGGTTTCCAAACCTTTGGTAGTGCGCGGTACCAAAGGATTGGGACCCTGACCGATCGCCACTACTACTGTATCCACTTCCATGATGAAATTGGAGCCTTCGATAGGCACAGGGCTGCGGCGCCCGGACGCATCGGGTTCACCCAGCTCATAACGCAGGCATTCCATGGCTGTCACCCAGCCCTGCTCATTGCCCAGCAGGCGAATGGGATTGGTCAACAGCTGGAACTTGATGCCTTCTTCTTCCGCATGATGGATTTCTTCCAAACGAGCCGGCATTTCTTCCCGGGAACGGCGATAGACAATATATACTTCCTCTGCCCCCAGCCGCTTGGCAGTTCTGGCAGCATCCATGGCTACGTTCCCGGCACCCAGAATGGCCGCCCGCTTACCAACCTTAATAGGAGTGGCATACTCGGGGAAGAGATAGCCCTTCATCAGGTTGGTTCTGGTCAGGAATTCATTGGCTGAATAGACGCCGTTCAGGTTTTCCCCGGGAATACCCAGGAAGTAGGGCAAACCTGCACCGGTGCCGATGAACACCGCATCAAAGCCTTCCTGCTCCATCAGCTCATCCACAGTGATGCTCTTGCCGACCACGGCATTAACGATGATTTCTACCCCCATTTTGCGCAGATTATCAATTTCCTGCTGCACAATCCGCTTGGGCAAACGGAACTCAGGGATACCATACATCAACACCCCACCGGGGACATGCAGAGCTTCAAATATAGTTACCTTATGGCCCAGCTTGGCCAGGTCAGCTGCTGCTGTCAGGCCCGCCGGCCCGGAACCGATAATAGCCACTTTCTTACCAGTGGGAGGAGCAACCTCTGGTACTTCCACCCCATGGGCCATTTCCCAGTCAGCGGCAAAACGCTCCAGCCGGCCAATCCCTACCGGCTCGCCTTTCTTGGCCATTACACAGTTCTTTTCACACTGGTTTTCCTGAGGACATACCCGGCCACAAACAGCAGGCAACAGGTTTTTCGTCTTAATGGTCCGAATGGCCCCGGCAAAATCCTTTTCCTTGATTTTAGCGATAAACTGAGGAATAGGCACTTGTACAGGACAGCCCTTGACACAGGGTTCATTTTTACAGCTGAGACAGCGATTAGCTTCCTGAACCGCCAGTTCTTCCGTATAACCCAGTGCTACTTCATCGAAGTTTCTGGCCCGTACTGCCGGGTCCTGTTCCGGGATCGGAGTTTTCTTCAGGACCAGCTCCTTTTTGCCTTTTTCTAGTGACATCCGCAACCACCCCCGCAACTGCCAGCTGCCCTGGCCCGTGCTTCTTCATCCTTGAAAATCTGGGCCCGCCGCATTTGTTCAGCAAAATCCA
Organism: Carboxydocella sporoproducens DSM 16521; assembly: GCF_900167165.1. Classification (NCBI taxonomy): domain Bacteria; kingdom Bacillati; phylum Bacillota; class Clostridia; order Eubacteriales; family Clostridiales Family XVI. Incertae Sedis; genus Carboxydocella; species Carboxydocella thermautotrophica. The sequence goes on from NZ_FUXM01000008.1 coordinate 76,532, forward strand.
CCAGATGGCCGTCAAATTCCGGACCATCCACACAGGTGAATTTAGTTTCTCCGCCTACGGTGACCCGGCAGGCACCGCACATGCCTGTGCCATCCACCATGATGGAGTTCAAGCTGACAATAGTCTTGATACCATAGGGTCTGGTTACTTCTGCCACTGCCCGCATCATGGGCAAGGGACCGATAGCATATACCAGATCGATTTTTTCGCCCTGGTCGATCATTTCCTGCAAGACCTGGGTTACAAATCCATGGCGGCCATAAGAACCGTCATCAGTGGTAACATGCAGGGTCTGAGAAACTGCCCGCATCTCCTCTTCCCAGAACAAAAGATCCTTGCAACGGGCTCCGATAATGGAAGTCACCCGGTTGCCAGCCTTGTACAATTCCCGGGTAATGGGAAACATGGGGGCGATACCCACGCCACCGCCGATACAGACCACATGACCAAAATTGTCGATTTCCGACTCATGGCCTAAAGGTCCAACAAAATCCAGAACAGCATCTCCCTCATTGAGACAGCCCAATTTCTGGGTAGTATAGCCAACCTCGGCAAAAATAATGGTAATAGTGCCTTTTTCTTTATTAAAGTCGGCAATGGTCAAGGGAATCCGTTCCCCTTTTTCGTCTACCCGCAGGATAATGAACTGTCCCGCCTTGGCATTGCGAGCAACCAGTGGCGCTTCAATTTCCATCAGCTTGATATTTTCCGACAGCGCCTGTTTGCGTAAAATCCGGTACACTCCTTCTTCCCCTCCCTCATAAAATATAATTGTCTTCAATTTTTTATTTATTCTCGCCAATTGGACTAATTCCTGCCGTCAGCGGTAATTTTTTTAACAAATTATAACGGGCCAGTAGAGCCGGACCCAGGGCATTGTCCCCGCTGTATCTCGCCTCTGCAAAAAATAGCCTTATACCCAGGGCAGGATGTTCCAGCCGCTTTCTTAATTTCTGCCTTAAAAACTGGTTGGCCGCTACACCGCCCACCAGCAGCACATCCTTAAGACCAGTCTGCTCCCGCCCATACAGAATCAGCTTTTCCAGGCCTTTAGCCAGACAGCTTTCCACCGCTCTGGCTACCGCTGCCGCCGGTTCCCCAGCTGCGATGGCCTTGTAGGCCTGGGTCTCAGCCCCGCTTAAATGCAACCAGCCCTGCTGGCAGGGGATGGATAAAGGTTTAATAGGGCCAGACCAGGTGCGAGCCAGCTGCTCTAAGGCCGGGCCCGCGGGAAAGGTAAGCCCAAGGGCCACACCTATCCGGTCCACCAGCTGCCCGGCATGGAGGTCTTTGCTACCCCCCAGCTGCTTAATCCGATAAAAACTTCCTTGCTCCTCAACCCGGCGCACTTCCAGCAGGTCAGTAGTGCCTCCTGACAGGTGAATAGCCAAAAAAGCAGAAGCTTCGGGCCCACCGGCAGATGCCAGCCCTGCGGCTAGATGGCCTTCCTGATGGGAAACCTCCACTACCGCCGCTCCACAAAAAGCAGCCAGAGCCCGGGCCAGGGTTTCTCCTGCCTTAAAAACCGGCATATAGCTGTCCTCCCGGGGCCGGGGCCTAACGCTTACCCCAATGGCTGCCACCCGGGCGGGGTCCGCCTGGCCCAGCACTTCTCCGGCCAGTTCCTGCAGCTGCCCTAAATGCAAAAACAGGGCCTCACTTTGTCTCAGGCCCCGTTCTCCTTGCTTTACGGGCAAGAGCTTTCTCCTTTCCGCCAGCAGCTTTCCCTCTGCATCTACCAGTGCCAGTGAAGTACAATAATTGCTGGTATCAATGCCGAGAAAGAGATCTCTCATCCTTTTTCAGCTCCTTGAGCATCCGGCCCAGAATACCGTTAATAAAGCGGCTGGAATCTTTATCCCCATATCGTTTGGCCAGTTCCACCGCTTCATTGACAGCCACTGCCGGGGGTATGTCCTCCCGGTGCAGGAGTTCAAAAGCCCCCAGCCGCAAAATGTTGCGGTCCACGACACCCATGCGCCGTACAGGCCAACCTTCACTTCGTTGTTCGATTTCCTCATCCAGCTGGGACCTGCAGGATAACACTCCTGTGACCAGTTCGCGGGCAAAAGTGACTGCTTCCTGGGGCAAGGCAAACTCTTCTGTCAGGTGTACCAGAGTATCCTGCCAATCGCTTTCACTTAAATCCAGCTGATAAAGGGTTTGTAATGCTGCTTCTCGGCCCTGTCTACGTATCACTGTTTTGCCTCCTTATCAAGCGCTCGGTCCAGAATCTGCCTTCACCGCGTTCCCAGCGGCTACCCAAATAAAAACCGCCAGCAACACAGGCCAACAGAAAAACAGCTTTAAACAGCCCATAATGGATAGTAAGCCAGCCAAAAACCAATCCTATAAGTGCACCGGCTGTTTTACCCGGATGTTCTACTATTAATGTTTCCATGATTTCTCTCCACATTCCTCTCACCTGACCTTTCCGCTGCTGGTAGTGGTTTCAGGCTGCAGGGAGGTGACCAGTATCCGAATCTGATTGACTTCCAGCCCCACCACTTGCGCCAGCCGCTGCTTGATCTCCTCCTGCAGGGAGGTCAGCAGTTCAGGCAGATTTAACTCACCGCTGACGGTTAGGCGAATCAGAATCTGCAACCCGGCCGGAGTCATGGCCAGCTGAGCCCGGCATTCCCGCACTCCGGGCAACTGGAAGGCAGTCCTGGAAACCAGTCCGGTAATGGCTTCCACACTGATATGTACTTGACCCAGTGGATTGTCTTTAATCAAAATATGGGGGATAACCCGGCGTTCAAAAACGGAAATGAGAAAGCGTACACTCAATAAAAACAGAATAACAGCCAGAACAAACATAGCATAGCGAAAATTGCTAGAACCCATGCTTTCTTCCAGTAAAAAAGCAGGCAAATTCCAGCCCAGGCTGTAAAGAGCCAGTATTACCATTCCTAAACCAACGATAAAAGAATACACTGCCAGGAGAAAACGGTCAAGAGCGCGCATGTTTTTATCTCCTTTCTATCTATATGTACAATTGTAATTTATTCGCTTTTATTACCTTATTTCCTGCCGGGAACCAGGGATTTTTACCTTTGTTAATTTAATGTTAATCTTCTGTAAATTGTCTTGTCGAAAGAGTACGATAAGGATAAAATCAGAGTGGCGATTTAAAGTTAATACATAGTAGCAGGAGGTATTCAGTTCATGCTTAATTTAAAGCCCAGTAAACCCATTTATTTTGAACTGTTCTCCAAAAACGGCCAGGCTATTTCCCAGGCCGCCCGGATCCTGAAGGAAACAGTCAATGACATGAGCAAACTGGAAACCAATATGGCTACCCTGAAAAGAATTGAAAGCGAAGGAGACGAAATTACCCGTCAATTGCTGGATGAATTAAACTCCGCGTTAATCACCCCTTTTGATCGAGAAGATGTTTTCCGACTGGCCCAGTTCCTGGATGATATCCTGGATTACATCTATGGCACTGCCGACCGTATGATCCTTTACCGGGCCACTGAGCCCACTCAGTGCGTGAAAGAACTGGCAGAGGTATTAGCTGATGTCTGCGCCCGGGTAGAAAAAGCTGTCTGCCTGCTCAATAAAGTATCCGCCAATCAAGAGGAAATCGTCAAGCTCTGCCGGGAAATCAACAGCCTGGAAAGCCGTGGAGATGCAATTTTCCGTGCCGGTATCCAGAGTCTTTTCGATACCGCTAAAGATCCTATGGATTTTATCCGCTGGAAAGAAATTTATGAGCACATGGAACATCTGCTGGACCTCTGTGAAGATGTAGGCGATGTGCTTAAAGGAGTAGTGCTGAAGTATGCTTAGTATAACAGCACTGCTGATAATCGTGATTGTACTAGCACTCGCTTTTGATTTCATCAATGGTTTTCATGATACTGCCAATGCTATCGCTACTTCTGTCTCAACCCGGGCCTTAAAGCCTCAAACTGCTGTAATGCTTGCTGCCGTTCTCAATTTCGCCGGGGCTATGGCTGGTACAGCGGTAGCCAAAACCATCGGTAAAGGGATCGTTGAGACTTCCCTGGTCAACATGCATACTCTAACCGCTGCCATGCTTGGGGCTATTTTCTGGAACCTGCTCACCTGGTATTACGGTTTTCCCAGCAGTTCCTCCCATGCCCTCATCGGCGGCCTGGTAGGTGCTGCCATCGCCTCGGGCGGCTGGCAAGCAGTTATTATTAAAGGCTTTACAGAAAAAGTTCTGTTACCACTGGTATTATCCCCCATTATCGGTTATTTAATCGGCTTTACCTTGATGACCGTTTTTTACTGGATATTCGGCTGGTTCGCTCCTGGCAAAGTCAATAATGTCTTTCGGCGTTTGCAGATTTTGTCCGCTATGTCCGCAGCATTTTCCCATGGTTCCAATGATGCGCAAAAAACGATGGGTATTATCGCCCTCGCCCTCTTTAGTGCCCAGGTCATTCCCGAATTCACCGTACCTATCTGGGTTAAAGCAGCCTGCGCCCTGGCCATGGGGCTGGGCACAGCTGCCGGTGGCTGGCGCATTATCAAAACCATGGGCAGCAAAATCTTCAAGATGGAACCCATTCATGGCTTTGCCGCTGATGTCACTTCCTCTACAGTTATTTACGGTGCCTCCTTACTGGGGGTTCCGGTCAGTACCACCCATGTGGTCTCCTCCTCCATTCTGGGGGTAGGTTCGGCCAAACGCTTTTCTGCTGTGAACTGGCAGGTAGCCATCAATATCATTACCGCCTGGTTTTTAACCATTCCTGCCTCCGGTTTGGTAGCTTATCTGACTTACTGGTTAATCAAAGGAGTATAGGATTTATGGCACTTTGATTGCGAACAGCGCAATTTAAAGTGCCTTATTTTTTAAATTATTTTAATTAAAAACCCGTGACCAAACGGCCACGGGTTAAAGCTAGCGCACTCTAGGAGGCTGGGGTTCTTCATTCCGGGTTTCAGCCTGCGGGAAAACAACACCTTGAACATGGACGTTTACTTCCACTACCGTCATTCCGGTCATGCTTTCCACTGCATTCTTGACAGCAGCCTGTACCTGGCCGGCTACATCGGGAATACGCACCCCGTACTCTACCACCAGGAAAATATCAATGGCCACTTCACGCTCCCCTACTTCCGCCTTGACGCCTTTACTGGGGTTTTTCTTGAAGATCTCGGCAATTCCCCCCATCAGACTGCCGCTCATTCCAGCAACCCCGGGTACATCACTGGCTGCCAGGCCGGCGATGATGCTGATCACTTCCGGAACAATCCGAACTGCCCCCAGGTCTCCCTGATGCTCCACTATAGTACTGGTATCCATGGGCGCCACCTCCTGTACTTATTAGCTTTATTATACAAAATCAGCTTTCATCATTCAACAGGCGGCGCTGGATAAAGTTAGTATAAACTTCTCCCCTCTGGAAGAAGGCATTTTCCAGAATGCGCAAATGGAAGGGAATGGTGGTATGAATACCTTCAATAACAAACTCCTGTAAAGCCCGTTGCATGCGGGCGATGGCTTCCTGCCGGTCCCGCCCCCAGACGATCAGCTTGCCCACCATGGAGTCATAATAGGGGGGTATGACATAGCCCTGATAAACAGCACTATCCAGCCGAACCCAGGGCCCCGCCGGGGGATGGTAGAAGGTGATCTGTCCTGGACTGGGCAGAAAATTGCGGGCTGGGTCCTCGGCATTGATCCGGCATTCAATGGCATGGCCATGGATGCGGATATCCTCTTGAGTATAACCCAGCTCCTCTCCGGCAGCAATCCGAATTTGTTCTTTGATCAGATCGATTCCGGTAATCAGTTCGGTTACCGGATGCTCTACCTGAATCCGGGTATTCATTTCCATAAAATAAAAATCGCCGTGTTTATCCAGCAAAAACTCAATGGTACCTGCATTGTAGTAACCCACAGCCCGGGCTGCCCGGATGGCCGCTTCTCCCATGCGTTGCCGCAATTCCGGGGTCAAGGCCGGGGAAGGTGCTTCCTCCAGCAATTTCTGGTTACGGCGCTGGATAGAGCAATCCCTTTCTCCCAGGTGAACTATGTTACCGTACTTGTCGCCCAGAATCTGAAATTCGATATGACGGGGTTCTTCCACATATTTTTCGATGTAAACCGCTTCATTGCCAAAGGCAGCCTTGGCCTCAGCCTGGGCGGTCTGCAGCTGTTTCAGCAATTCCCGCTCACTCTGAGCCACCCGCATACCCCGGCCGCCGCCACCGGCTGCAGCCTTGATCATCACTGGATAGCCGATTTCCCCGGCCACTCGCAGTGCTTCTTCCTCAGAAAGGACAACTCCTTCTGTCCCGGGCACCACTGGTACCCCTGCCTTAATCATAGTTTCCCGGGCTACCGCCTTGTCCCCCATTTTCCGGATGGCATCCACCGGGGGACCAATAAAGGTAATGCCGCAGCTCTGACAGATTTCAGCGAAATCTGCGTTTTCCGAAAGAAAACCAAAACCGGGATGGATGGCCTCTGCCCCTGAAACCTCCGCCGCTGCAATGATGTTGGTAATATTGAGATAACTCTTGGCCGAAGGAGCAGGGCCGATACAATAGGCTTCATCAGCAATTCTGGCATGCAAACTGTCCCGGTCTGCCTCGGAATAGACTGCTACAGTAGCAATCCCCAGTTCCCGGCAGGCCCGGATAATGCGCAACGCAATTTCTCCCCGGTTGGCGATCAGGATTTTTTTAAACATCTGTCCACCTCCAGGGCCCATTACATTTTTTCAATCAGGAACAGCGGCTGACCATATTCCACCGGTTGTCCGTTCTCTACCAGTACCGCCACTACCTTGCCGCTGACTTCGGCCTCAATCTCATTCATCAGCTTCATGGCTTCGATAATACAAACTGTCTGACCTTCAGTTACCATGCTGCCCACTTCCACAAAGGGTGGTGCATCCGGAGCCGGAGACCGGTAGAAAGTACCTACCATTGGGGATACGATTTCTACTGTATTGGCCTTGCAGACCTCAGGAGCAGGTGACACTGCCGGAGCCGGGGCTGCTGCAGGCTGTTCCGCCGCTACAGCCGGAGCCGGGGCCGGAGCTGCCTCTGTTACCACCTGGGTAATCACCGGGGTAGGAGCCATCATTACCGGAGCTGTTCCTCCCTTGCGAATGGCTACTTTAACTCCATCGCTTTCCAGGTGGACTTCGGTAATATCGGTATCCTGTATAACCTTAATCAATTCCTTGATTTCCTTCAGGTTCAGCATATTCTCCTCCTCAGCTGCTGTCCCGCCTGTAACCTCTTGCTGTACAGGGGGCTGATTTTCTTTTTTGGGCGGCCGGCCAACGGCTTCTGCTGCCGCTTCCGCCTGTTTTTGCCGTCTGAACTCAAAAAACTTGCGAGCGACCTGGGGAAAGAGAGCATAAGACAGCACGTCTTCAGGACTGGTCGCCAGATCTTTGATTTCTTCCGCACACCTGGCCAGTCTGGGCTCTAGCAGGTCAGCCGGACGGCAAGCAATTGGTTCCTCATTCCCCAGAATCCGGCGTGCTATTTCCTCTTTGATAGGAGCCGGCGGTCTGCCATAATAGCCGCGGACATAGGCTTTGACTTCACCGGGTACCAGCTTATAGCGTTCCCCGGCCAGCACATTTAATACCGCCTGGGTACCTACAATCTGACTGGTGGGAGTTACCAGCGGCGGATAGCCCAGATCCTCCCGCACCCGTGGTATTTCGGCCAAAACCTCCTGGATCCGGTGCAGGGCCCGTTGTTCTTCCAGCTGGGAAACCAGGTTGGAAATCATGCCTCCCGGTACCTGATGTTCAAAGACCTTCATATCAGTAATCCTGGTCACGCCCCGCTCGTACCCGTTTTTACGCCGCAATTCTTCAAAATAATGGGCAATCTCGAACAGCAGGTGGATGTCCAGTCCGGTGTCAAACTCCGTCCCTTCAAAAGCCCGGACCACTGTTTCTACCGGGGGCTGAGAAGCGCCAAAAGCCAGGGGCACAGCAGCTGTATCTACGATATCGACACCGGCATCAGCAGCCTTAAGATATGCCCCTACCGCCATACCCCCGATGTAATGGCTGTGCAACTCTACTGTCACCTTCAGTTCCTCTTTCAGAGCTTTTACCAGCTCATATGCCCGGTAGGGCGCCAGCAGACCAGCCATATCCTTGATGCAGATGGAATCAGTGCCCAGGCCAATCAGCTGCCGGGCCGTTTCCAGATAATGTTCCAGGGTATGCACCGGGCTGATGGTATAAACCACAGCGGCCTGAACATGAGCTCCTGCTTTTTTCGCCGCTTCAATGGGTTTGGCCAGGTTGCGCACATCATTTAAGGCATCGAAAATGCGGATGATATCGATTCCGTTCTCCACCGCTTTTTTTACGAACTCTTCAACGATATCATCAGGATAATGCTGATATCCCACCAGGGATTGGCCCCTTAACAACATCTGCAAGGGGGTGCGGTGAACATGCCGTTTGATGGTGCGCAGGCGTTCCCAGGGGTCTTCATTCAGGTAACGGAGACAAACATCAAAGGTTGCTCCCCCCCAGACCTCTAAAGCATTATATCCTACTTTATCCAATTTGTCCAGAATGGGCACCATTTCCTCCGTTCGCATCCTGGTAGCCCACAGGCTCTGGTGTCCATCCCTTAAAGTAGTATCAGTAATGCGCACACGCTTTTTCACCATGACTTTCCCCCTTACTTCTTCATAAGCAAAGACCCAGGCCTAAAGTGCCTGGGCAATTTTCACCTTTCTGTCTGTTATTATACTGTGCAAAAGTTCAGTTGGGAACTAATCCACAACAAGTATACAATATATCTACTTTTTAGGAATTATAATTATATCCGCAGGATTTCTGCCACTGACTTTGGCTACCAGATCCGTCAAACGGGCCAGTCCATCCCCATCCAGAGCCTGTTCCTTCACTACCACCGTAGCCCCTTTTTCCTGTAGAAAAACTACTACATCTTGAAAATTTTTGGCTTTGAGCAAATTCTCCACTTCCACCTCTTTGGCGGCACTGGCGGTCAGGTTAAGTAACTGTTCCTGTGCCTTGCGCTTGATTTCGGCTGCCCCATCCCCCGCTACAATCTCCTTCAGTGTCTCAATTTGCTGACTCCTGATCCGATCCCGTTCCAGACGGTAGTCCTCAAAAAAACCATTGCTTTCCCGGGTCTCCGGCTGCAGTACCGGAGTAGCCGGCAATTTAGGCTGTTCCTCTTTTCCGGTAGGCAGTGGTGCCGGCTTCTCGCTTAACTGATGAGCAGTACTTTTAGCCTGCCTGAGGCTATTAACAAAATCGATAAAATCATCATTAACCGAAAGTCCTGCCAGTAAAATCAAACCGCCAACAATCGCCACCATTCCCCAGTCTTTAAACTTTCTCTCCATCTGTAAAACCTCCTCCATGATTTTTTACTGCGCAGCAATCACCGTTACCCGATGCACAGGAATATGGAACAGAGTTGCCACAGTGTTAGCCAGCTGGGCCTTAATAACCGGATCGCGGGCCCCGGTAGCAGCCACCACTACCCCCTCAATGGGCGGACGCACCGCCTGCACCATCACCGGTACCTCCTGTGAGCCATTACGGGTTAGAACCAGCTGGTTCTGTTCCGTTACTTCCGTTATGGTCCGGTTGCCACCCCGCTCATCCTTTTCCTGGGTTGTGCGCCGGGTGATATTGGAGTTCACCGCAAAGTTACGGTTTTCCGTGGCCTTTAACACTACCCGCACCTTGATTTCTCCAGCTCCAGCTACCTGGCGCAGAATATCTGTTGCCTTGGTTTCCAGTTCCCGTTCCGCACTGGCGATGTCACTATCCCGCTGGGACGTAGCCGGTGCGGAAACCGGCACTTCCTGGTTTTGTCCGCCCCCAGGTAATAAACCATAAACCAGCAAACCTAAACCAATTAAACCCCAGAGGCCATATTTTTTTAAGTAAGCCAGAGCTTTTTCGCTTACCGGTGTTTCATTGAACATATTCCTACCTGGTTCAAAAAACTTGACTGTTTTTATCTCCAGCCAAGTTGGCCCCCAGACCAGGATTTCGCCTCCTTTCCGAATACTTGATTTGCCCCCGCGGGGCAGGGCGACAGGGGACCTCGGCCCGGGAGTTCCACCCGGACGGGAGTACTGCACCGGTTTATGCTGACCTCCCGGTGGGAGTATAACTCCGCCTCCCGCGTCCTGTTAGGACGCCTACCGGTTTGTCCGACACCGGCTAAACGGGGTCACCGTACGGACAGGGCCAATAACTTCAGGTCAGGCCAGACGGAGTTATACGC
>NZ_FUXM01000009.1 GCF_900167165.1 Carboxydocella sporoproducens DSM 16521
AATTTCTAAAAAAACTAATCCCGAACAGAGTTATTGCTCCAGATAAATAAAAACCTACTGCCAGAATATCTGCAATACCTCGCCACTTTCCGCTAGCAGTAAGAGGAATTACTGCTGTTTTGAAGAGATAGAGAAAAATTCCCATAAGCCCGTTTTGTGGTGATTACACTAATGTGCAAATCTTTGGCCAGCTGCCGGATCGAGAGGAGAAGCCTATTTATATTCTATTAGAATTATCGTATAATAAAAGTAGAATATTCTACTAGGGGGCCAATTAAATGATTATAAAATCATCTACAATGCTTCGTAATAAATATAATACCATTTCCCAGCTTGCCCATGAAAAAGCAGAACCTATATACATCACAAAAAATGGTGAAGGCGATCTTGTAATAATGAGTATTGAGGCTTTTGAACGTCGAGAAGCTATGCTTGATCTCCGCGAAAAATTATTGTTGGCCGAACAACAACGCCTTGCTGGCGAGCCGACCATCACGCTTGCTGAGGCACAAAAACGGCTCAAGGAGAAAATCCATGGAAAAATATAATGTAGAACTACTCCCTGCCGCATATACAGACCTAGACGAGATATTTGATTATATTATGGTAGATAATCCAAGCGCTGCAGATAGTATACTTGAAAGTATTATGCACGCCTTGAGCCGTTTAGAGAATTTTCCTCATTCTGGAACCCCGTTACTCGATCCCTCGCTGAAAAAGTTTAATTTCCACATGATTATCGTTGAACCTTATATAGCTTTTTACCGGGTTATAGAAAATAAAGTATATGTATATCGCGTATTACATGGTGCCCGAAATTATACACATTTATTAATAAAAGAATTAAAATAAGCCTATAATCGGTGTAGCGCTGAACAATTGGATTCGTGCACCTCAGTCCGTACGTTCAGCTAACGGTAGGTACTCACCAACCCCAGCTCGAGAATATCACTCGTTAGATACAACAAAAAGGGCTGAGCTCGTCGCTCAACCCTTTTCCTTTTCATTTTACTCCACAGTCACACTCTTGGCCAGATTCCGCGGTTTATCCACATCACAGCCGCGGGCCACCGCCACATAGTAGGCGATCAACTGCAACGGTACCACCGTCAGCACCGCACTGGTCAGCTTATGGGTGCGGGGAATATAGATCACCTCATCCACACTCTTGGCCAGCTCCTCTTCCCCTTCGAAGGTGATGCCCACCACCGAGGCATCGCGGGCCTTGACCTCCTTGATATTGCTCACCATCTTATCGAAGACATCCATCTGGGTAGCCAGGGCCAGCACCAGAATCCCCTCGACGATGAGGGCCAGGGTACCGTGCTTCAGCTCCCCGGCGGCATAGGCCTCTGCGTGGATATAGGAGATCTCCTTCAGCTTGAGAGAGCCTTCCATAGCCACTGCATAGTCGATGCTGCGGCCCAGGAAGAACACATCCTCACAGTGGGCGTATTTCTGCACAAAACCCTTGATTTCCTCTTCCCGGCCCAGGATGGCTTCCACCTGAGCGGGCAGTTCCCGCAGGGCGGTGACCACTTCCCTGATTTGCTCCTGGGTAAGGGTACCCCGCTGCTGGGCCAGGTAGAGGCCGAGCAGATACATCACCACCAGCTGGGTGGTGTAGGCCTTGGTGGAGGCCACGGCGATTTCGGGACCAGCCCAGGTGTAAATCACCCAGTTGGCTTCACGGGCCACCGAAGAGCCCACCACATTGGTAACGGCCAGCACTCTGGCGCCGCGGTTTTTGGCCTCCCGCAGGGCAGCCAGAGTATCGGCGGTTTCGCCGGACTGGCTGATCACCACTACCAGGGTATCCTGGTCGATAATGGGATTGCGGTAGCGGAATTCGGAAGCGATATCCACTTCCACCGGAATACGGGCCAGGTCTTCGATGACATACTTGCCTACAATTCCGGCGTGATAGGCGGTACCACAGGCGGTGATGAATATCTTCTTGATCTGCTTTACTTCCTCCGGTGTCATTTGCAGTTCTTCCAGCAGGACCCGGGAGTTATCGGTGGCCAGACGGCCGGAGAGGGTGTCCCGCAGGGCCTTGGGCTGTTCGTGGATTTCCTTCAGCATGAAATGAGGATAGCCGCCTTTTTCCGCTGCTTCCACATCCCAGTGGACCCGGAAGACTTCCTTGTTGATTTCCTGCCCCTGCTGATCAAAGACCTTGACCTCATTGGCAGTCAGCAGAACCATTTCCCCGTCATTGAGAATATAGGTATCGCGGGTGTGGCTGAGAATGGCGGGGATGTCAGAGGCAATGAAATTCTCCCCCTGACCCAGGCCAACCACCAGGGGGCTGTCCTTGCGCACGGCCACGATTTTGTCGGGCTCATCCTGGCAGATGATGCCCAGGGCATAGGAGCCCTCAATGTGTTTCACCACTTCCCGAACGGCGGCCAGCAAATCGCCCTGGTAGAAATGTTCCACCAGGTGGGGCAGTACCTCAGTATCCGTTTCCGAGCGGAAGGTGTGGCCATTGGCGGCCAGCCATTCCTTCAGCTTCTGGAAGTTTTCAATAATCCCGTTATGGACAACCGCAAATTTTTCCGCACAGTCAGTATGGGGATGACTGTTGATATCGCTGGGGCGGCCATGAGTGGCCCAGCGGGTATGGCCGATGCCCAGAGTACCCTGGGGAGCATTGTGGGCCAGTTTTTCTGCCAGTATGGCCAGTTTGCCCACGCTTTTTTCCACAGCAATGCCTTGCTCTGTCAGGACAGCGATACCAGCGGAGTCATAACCCCGGTACTCCAGTTTAGCCAGTCCATCCAGCAATATAGGTACAACCGGTTTACTACCGATATAGCCGACGATTCCACACATGCAAGTTATCCTCCTCAAGCCAAAATCCGGGCCCCGGTACGGGTTTTGGCCCTGGCATCACTGCCAGGTTTTGTCCCGTCCTTACGGCCTGGGCCCCTCACCGGAGGGCATCCGCCGAAACCTCGATGCTCCCTCACCTCGTCAACTCCCGCAGGAGTCCCGGCGCTTTTTTTCAGTATGCCCGTTGCTCTTTTTCTTCATGTCTCACCCCCTTAAAAAATTAAGGCCAGGGGGCCGCCCGCAGCAGGCGGCCCGCTTGCTTATAGCCTACATCTGTTCAAAAATGGCGGCAATTTCCCGTACCAGTTTTTCCACTAAGGCTCCGTCCCGGCCTTCGCCCATCACCCGGATCAGGGGTTCAGTGCCGGAAGGCCGCACCAGAATCCGGCCCTGGCCGGCCAGCTGAGCTTCCGCCTGGCGGATAGCTTCCTGGGCCTTGAGGCTGGCCATGGCCGCCTCCTTATCCTTCACCCGCACATTCACCAGGAACTGGGGCAGGCGTTCCATCACCGCAGCTGTTGCGGAAGCGGGTTTACCCGCCTCTTTAATAATATGCAGTAACTGCAATCCCGTCAACACCCCGTCACCGGTAGTGTTGTAGTCCAGAAAAATGATATGCCCTGATTGCTCGCCCCCGAGGACGGCGCCGCTTTCCAGCATTTTTTCCAGGACATAGCGATCCCCTACCCTGGTTTCCAGGATGTTGATGCCCCTGGGCTTTAAAGCTAGATGTAAGCCCAGGTTGGTCATCACCGTTACCACCAGGGTATTCTGTTGGAGTCGGCCCTGTTTTTGCCATGCCAGCGCGCAGAGGGCCATGATTACATCCCCGTCGATAACCTGGCCTTTTTCATCCACAGCCAGCACCCGGTCAGCATCACCATCATGGGCGATCCCCACCTGAGCCCCGTGTTCCACCACCGCTGCCTTGAGAGCGTCCAGATGGGTCGAACCGCAGCCGGCATTGATATTGAGCCCATCAGGCTGGTCATTGATGACCAAAACCTCCGCCCCCAGTTCCCGCAGCAGGCGGGGGGAAACCCGGCAGGCGGCCCCATTGGCGCAATCCACCACCACTTTCAGGCCGCTCAGATCGCCCGGGATGGTGGATTTGAGGAAGGCCAGATAGCGATCTTCCGCATCCTCCAGCTGACGCACCCGGCCAACCTGGGCCCCGATGGGCCGGGGCAGGTGGTCCTCCTCTGCCGTTTCGCCCAGCAGGGCTTCAATAGTTTCCTCCTGTTCATCAGTAAGCTTGTAGCCACTGGGGCCAAAAAACTTGATCCCATTATCCGGAGCTGGATTGTGGGAAGCGGAAATCACTACCCCGCCCTGGGCTCCGTAGGCCCGGATCAGATAGGCTACCGCCGGCGTGGGAATCACCCCGGCCAGCCAGGCATCCACTCCTGCTGAATTAAGACCGGCTACCAGAGCGCTCTCCAGCATCTGGCCGGAAATGCGGGTATCCCGGCCGATCACCAGTGCTGGCCGCTCTATCCCCTGTTCCCGGGCTGCCCGGGCCAGCACTGCACCCCCGGCCCGGCCCAGGCGAAAAGCCAGCTCAGGGGTCAATTCCTGATTGGCAATACCGCGTACCCCATCAGTACCAAACAATTTTCCCATCTCAGTAATCTCCTTCCCGATAGCGCTGGATAATGGCTTCCGCTACTTTCAAGCCATCTACCGCTGCACTCATTATACCTCCGGCATAGCCGGCTCCTTCTCCGGCCGGATAGAGACCAGCAATCTCCAGGGCCTGCCGGTCTTCTCCCCGGTTGATACGGACCGGAGCTGAAGTGCGGGTTTCCACCCCGGTTAAAACCGCGTCGGGGTGGGCAAATCCTTTCAGTTTTTTATCCATATTTATTATAGCTTTTTCCATGGCTTTGGCAACATAATGCGGCAGAGTTCGATGCAAGTCGGCAGGAGTAATACCCGGTCGGTAACTGGCCCCTTTTACTTCTGAACTGGGACGACCGGCCAGAAAGTCCTCTACCCGCTGGGCTGGAGCCTGATAGCTTTCTCCCCCCAGGCGAAAAGCGGCCTGTTCCCATTTTTCCTGAAAAGCGATCCCACCCAGCGGTCCCTCCTCGGGAAAATCAGGAGGGAATACCTGCACTACCAGGGCAGCATTGGCGGTGCCGCTGGCCCGGTCCCGGTTGCTCATGCCATTGGTCACCACCTGGCCTGGTTCTGAAGCAGCGGCCACTACCTGACCGCCGGGGCACATACAGAAAGTGTAGGCTCCCCGCCCGCTCTCCTCATCCTGATAGGTCAGGTGATAATCCGCCGCTCCCAGGCGAGGATGCCCGGCAAAGGCGCCATACTGGGCCCGGTCGATCAGTGCCTGGGGATGTTCAATGCGGGCACCGATGGCAAAGGCTTTAGGCGTAAGGCTGACCTGATGCCGGTGTAACATGCGATAGGTATCGCGGGCACTGTGACCTACTGCCAGGATCACTACTTCAGCCGGAATTTCCTGCGTATGGTTAACAATGACTCCCTGTATCCGGTCTCCTTCCAGAATCAAGTCGGTAACCCGGGCCAGGAAGCGCACCTCCCCGCCCAGTGCCTCGATCTGACGGCGCAGATTGACCACCACCCGGCGCAATATATCCGTACCGATATGCGGCTTATGTACATAGAGAATATCCTCCGGTGCCCCGGCCTTAACCAGCTCCTTCAGCACCAGAAAGCGGCGGGGGTCATCGATGCGGGTAGTGAGTTTGCCATCGGAAAAGGTCCCAGCACCCCCTTCCCCGAACTGGACATTGCTGCGGGGATCCAGGTTGCCGGTGCTCCAGAATTCCTCCACCGCTGCTGCCCGGCTGTGGACATCGGCTCCCCGTTCCAGCACCAGCGGCCGATAACCATAGCGGGCCAGCAGCAAGGCGGCAAACAGCCCCGCAGGCCCTGCTCCTACCACAATGGGCCGCTGGTTCAAAAGCAGACTGCCTTTGTTCAGTTCCGGTTCCGCAGCCGGTGTAGAGACGGCTGCAATTTGCCCTTTGCCCCGGCAGCGGGCCAGCACCCGTTCTTCCTGAGTTACCTCCACATCAACGGCATAGACGAACCAGATCCTGTCCTTGCGCCGGGCATCTACCGAGCGCCGCACGATTTGCAGACTAAGGATATCCTTTTCCTTCAGGCCCAGCTCCCGGGCCGCCTGGCGGGTAAGTTCCCGTTCACTGTGTTCCAGCGGTAACCTGAGATTATTGATGCGAATAGCCATAGGCAGCCTCCTTAGCGGGTTTTGTTCCAGGGTTCCAAACGAATAGCAATCTGGGCCGGACTCACTTCCAGCAGGCGGGCATCTTCGGGTACCTGCACTTTGACTTTGGCCCAGTTCAGGCCGGCTTTGGCCTGGCTCAAATCCACTTCCGCCTTGACTTCAGCACCGGTCCGGTTGCCCCAGAGCGGCAGGGTAGTCTTGTTTCCTCTCAGGTAACGGACATTCACCGTGGGCTGCATTTCTACGATGACCAGCTGTGCTGGCTGGTTTTTGACCACTACTGGTACTGTCGCCTGAATCTCCTGCTGGCCCCCGGTTTCCAGCTGATTGACGTAAAACCAGAGGACAATAGCAGTCAGGAGAGCCAGCAATTTCAGTCCGGTATTGCGTTCCCAGAATCTTTTCATCTTACTTTCCTCCACCAGGGCCGGTTCTGGTTTTCCGGCGCACTGTATAGAACCTCCAGCATTTCTTTAAGGGATTTTTCACTTAAATAGCGAGTCAGGTTGCCTTCCTGAGCAACGGAAATGGTACCTGTTTCTTCCGAAACTACAATAGCTACCGCATCGGAAACTTCACTGATACCCAGGGCGGCCCGGTGGCGGGTACCCAGCTCCCGCCCTACCTCCCGGTTTTCCGACAGAGGTAACAGACAGCCCGCTGCTACCACTCGCTCCCCATCGATGATTACCGCACCGTCATGGAGGGGGGTATTGGGACTAAAGATATTAGCCAGCAATTCGCGGGAAACCACTCCATCGATATATGTACCCGTTTCCGTAAATTCATGCAATTTGCTTTCCCCCACCAGTACGATTAACATCCCTATTTTCTGCTGACTGGCCTGGCTGATGGCCCGAACCAGCTCCTCCAGCAACCGTTTTCTGGCCTCTGGCCCCAGCTGCCGGGAAGAGCTGGCAAAGATTTTGCCCCGTCCCAGTTGTTCCAGGGCGCGGCGCAATTCCGGCTGAAACACTACCGGCAGGGCCACAAACACCATCCCAATCGTTTTTTGCAATAACCAGTTAATAGTATAGAGTCCAGCCCACTGGCTGATAATGGTGACCGCCAGCAATATACCCAGCCCTTTCAAGAGCTGGATGGCACGGGTTCCCTTAATTAACAAAAAGATTTTATATAAAACAAAAGTAACAAGGGCTATGTCTAACAAAGCGATAATGCTATAATAGGTGTTAGAGCCGGGCATACCCTGACCTCCCTATCCTTCCAAAGACTATAAAGAAATTCGCTTTAAATTGCTAAATCCCTTTCTTTTCCGCATAAATTCCCAGAAATTTTGCAGGAGGCACAGGAAAATGAAACTCTCCCTCAAGCGCCGGGAACTATCACCCTGGCAAGCCCCTATCGCCTTAATTGCGGTTTTGACCGGTTTACTCATTGCCATCGATTTGCGCATCCATGACCAGTTAACCAACGGTCCCAATACCAAGCGGGCAGAGACCCTGGCCGCCATGGCCTCCCGCCTGGAAAAGGAAAACAAGGCTATAGAAAAAGAAGTCAGCAGTCTACGCCAGCAACTGGCAGAATGGGAAGCCAGCCAGAAGGCAGAAGGCAGCCTGACACTGCAAGCAATCAGGGCCCAAATGGATTTGACCCGCGCCCTCGTCGGTCTGACACCAGTGGAAGGACCGGGAGTGGTAATAGTGGTCAATGACCGCACGGAGGCCCTGGAACTGGCCCGCAAGGAAAACCAGCAAGTGGATTACTGGGATTATCTGGTCCATGACAGCGACCTGGTCTACCTGGTCAATGACCTCAGGGCAGGGGGTGCCGAAGCCATCGCTGTCAATGGTGAGCGGATAATCAGTTCCAGTGATATCAAGTGCGGCGGCTTTATCGTTTTCACCAATTCCAACCGTTTGACCGCCCCCTATCAGATCAAGGCCATCGGGGACCCCGTCGCTTTGAAACGGGCTGTGGAAAGGGGCTTTACTTATAGTGTGCTCAAATCTCTGGATTATCCCATCCGAATCGAACAACACCAGAAAATCCTCGTGCCGGCCTACAGTGGTGCCCTGGCCCTGCGCTACGGTCAGCCGCTGACTCCACCGGCTGAGAAAGGAAGTTAAGCATGCACTGGCAGAAATTAAAGCTACCTCTGGCTTTTACCACTTTCAGCCTGGGGCTGCTGGTATCAGTCCAGCTCAACACCCAGGAAGCAGCCCTCAGAGACTATACGGCACAGAGCCAGGAAAACCTGGCCTCAGTGATCAAGACCCTGAATGAAAAGCGGGAAGCTCTGTTACAGGAAAAGTGGGAGCTGGAGAACCGCCTGCGCCTGATCAAGTCCGACCCCAGCCAGGGCCAGCGTCTCCTTTCCGCCCTGAGGGAAGAAAACAGCCGCCTGCGAGCTGCCGGTGCCCTGGCACCCCTGCGGGGGCCTGGCATTACCATCACCGTTTCCAGTCAGACGCCCATCGGTTATGATGACCTGATCCGCATTATCAATGAGCTCTGGAATGTGGGGGCTGAAGGTATAGCCATAAATGGCATCCGCCTGACCCAGTATACTGCCATCACCCAGAGTGCCAGTGGCAATACCATTGTCGGCAGTCATGCCATAACCTACCCCTATGTAATCCAGGCCATCGGTGACAGTGCCTCGCTTACCGCTGGTATCAATATTCTGGGCGGAACCCTGGATCAGCTAATCAATGTCAATGGAGTCAAGATCGAAGTAAAAACCAGCCAGGATTTGCTCCTACCGGCCGGCCAGGCCCCCACAGCTTTTAAATATGCCAGAGTACCGGACTAAAAAATACCCGGCACCCAAAAACAATCCCCCTATGTTAGCTTTTATAACTACCATAGGGGGAATTTATTTTTTGTCCTGAACTCAAAGCAATTTACTCAAAGCTACGGAAAATTCAATTCTGGTCGTCGCCCGATCCGGATTAAAATATCCCTGTTGATTGCCATACATCAGCCCACGGCGAACATCATCCCGGATAATGTCCCTGGCCCAGTGGTTGGTGGTATCAGGAAAAAGGCCACCACTTTGCGCTACGGGCAATTGGTCCACACCCGGCAAACGGGCCAGTACCGCCGCCAGCTCCGCTCTAGTCACCAGCTTGTCAGGATAGAAATAGCCCTGGGGCGTCCCTTTCAGCCAGCCCCGGCTGGCTGCCCAGTTGATATACCAGGCATAACTATGGTTGCTTGTATCCTTGAAGACCGGTGGTGTTTGGGTCGCTGGAGCCTGTGGGAAGGCCCGCTGCAGAAAAACTGCCAGCTGGGCCCGGGTGATATTGCCCCAGGGAACAAAGTTGTTATAAGCATTGGGTACAAGAATCTTTCTTGCAGTTACTTTCTCTACCTGGAGATAACCCCAGTAATCGGGCCCAATATCCCAGAACAACCAGCCCCTGGGGACAGCAGTCGGTGCCGGGAGGTTAGACAGATTTATCACTAATATTGGCGAGGAAACCACATACCCGCTGGCATCTCTGGCAAAGACCCGAAAATAATAAGAACCCGTTTCCCGCCCCAGGTAAAACCTGGCCTCCCGGTTATCTCCAAAGGTATAGGCAACCGGAGCAGCCAGAGTATCATTGGGCCCGTGATAGACCAGAGTGTATTCCAGGCTGGCAGGATAGCGGTCATCTACCGCCTGACTCCAGGAGAAAGTAAGGTAATGGCCCCTTTCATCCTGGCCGCTGCCGGTTAATGCCAGCTGGGGTGGCTTAGGCGGCTGATTGGTAGCTGCAGGCAGACCGGCCAGCTGCCGCCAGTAGGCTTCCAGCCCCGGCACCTGAGCTGCCAGAGGCAGGGCCAGGTTTTCCTGGGGAGAAAGATTATAGCTGCTGCTGCTGAAATAGCCAAACTGGCTGGTGAATTTAGTAAACTGGCGGGCCTGGGGAGAACCAAAGAGCTGGGCATAATCATCAGCCGCAATCTCTGCCGGGTCCCAGGCATGGCTGCCGTTATTTACCCTCGGGTCCCGAATCCCCTGCCGGATATCATACCAGGGAGTGCGCCAGTAGTTGTCAAAGGT
This sequence comes from Carboxydocella sporoproducens DSM 16521, assembly GCF_900167165.1. Taxonomy (NCBI): domain Bacteria; kingdom Bacillati; phylum Bacillota; class Clostridia; order Eubacteriales; family Clostridiales Family XVI. Incertae Sedis; genus Carboxydocella; species Carboxydocella thermautotrophica. The sequence goes on from NZ_FUXM01000009.1 coordinate 10,086, forward strand.
TACACCATATTTAGTCCAGAAATAGTAGACCGTAAAATGGTGACCATATTCATGGGCCATAGTTTTGGCGACATCAGCCAGCTCTGTCTGCTCGTCACCGCCAAATAAAAAAATCGGCCGTTTAGGTGTGACATATCTCTGTCCTCTGCTGTCCCAGCCCAGTTCCGGAACATAAAGACCTCCTACGCCCCGGCCCAGGGGATAATCAGGGTAAATAACCACTCCACCCAGGTAATCCCATTCCTTACCGTGAACATTGTTTTTTAACTCATAATATAAGGCCTGTAATTTGCCAGGGTCAGACCAGGCAGAGGACAAACTTACGATTTCTTTACCGTCTGGTGCTGTATAAATTGCCACTACCGGCTCCAAAGGCAGTTGCTCATAATACCACCAGGGTTCTGCGGCTCCAGCCCCGTTTGCGCCCCCCAGAAGCAGGACTAGCAGCATTACTGCCCCAAGCCAGAATTTTGCGCTGTTTTTCATCAATTTCCCTCCCTACCGCTCCTGGAAAATAAAAGGGTTCTATCCGGAAGATAGAAACCCTCTACCCAACTTTAGTGTCTATGGTGATGGACCTCATAGCCTCTCCGCCCAATCACACCCAGCCAGCGCCCCCCCATAAAGGCGAGCAAGGTCAACGCCCCCAGTACCAGCCAGCCTAAACGGGCAGGCAGGAAGCTGACCAGAATCCCTGCCAGGGAAAAAATAGCGTGGATCAGGTAAATAGCCAGTACCGCCTGTTTGTGGGATAAACCCAAAGCCATCAGGCGGTGATGTAAATGGGCCTTATCTGCCTGAAAGATGGGTTTGCCATTCGCCATTCTCCTGACGATGGCAAAGGTAGTATCCAGCACCGGTACCCCCACCAGCAGGATGGGAACGAACACCGACATGACAAAAGCCCCTTTGGCTACCCCCATGATGGAAAGGGCCGCCAGGGCAAAGCCCAGAAAGAGGCTGCCCGCATCCCCCATGAAAATGGAGGCCGGATGAAAGTTATATTTCATAAAGCCCAGGGTAGCCGCAGCCAGCAACCAGGCCAGGATAGCTACCGCCGGATCCTGTTGCCAGGCCACAATCCCCATGGTGACAGCCCCGATTACACTGGTACCTGCCGCCAGGCCATCCAGGCCGTCAATCAGGTTAACAGCATTGCTGATCCCGACCAGCCAGAAAAGGGTAACCGGATAGGCCCACCAGTCCAGGAAGATCACACCCCCATCCAGGGGATTGGTGATCACACTGACTTTCACGCCAAAGGCCATCAATACGATCGCAGCTATTACCTGGCCCATCAATTTAACTTTCGGTGATATTTCCATAATATCGTCCAGACACCCAGTTGCTACAATAATACCTCCCGACAGGATCAGCCCCCAGACTTCCGGACGATATCCCTGAGTCAACAGGGCCAGGGCTGCAAAAGCCAGATAAATCGCCACACCACCCATGCGGGGCATCACCCGGGCATGGACTTTACGGTGGTTGGGCTGGTCTACCGCCCCCACCTTAAAAGCCAGCTTCCTGACCAGCGGTGTAGTCAATAGAGCCATGCCCCAGGCCGCTGCCAGGGATAAAGCCATTGTCTCCATCTTTCTCCTCTCCAGTCCTCTGACATTAGCTTAAGGCAAACATCAATTCCCCTTCACAGACTACTTGCCCATCGACAGTAGCCACCCCACGGGCCTTGCCGACAGTACCTTTCAGTTTCAGCAATTCCGTCTCCAGGCGCAGCTGGTCACCCGGCAAGACCTGGCGGCGAAAACGCACGCCATCAATGCCAGCAAAGAAGGCCAAACGGCCTTTAAACTGCTCCTGGGACAGGATGGCTACTGCCCCTACCTGGGCCAGCGCTTCCACGATCAGCACCCCCGGCATTACTGGATAACCGGGGAAATGCCCGGGAAAAAAAGGCTCATTGATAGTGACATTTTTGATACCCACCGCTCGTTTGCCCGCTTCCAGTTCCAGAATGCGGTCTACCAGCAAAAAGGGATAGCGATGGGGTATAATCTCCATAATTTCCCTGGCTTCCATGACCACTCCCAATCCCTCCTATATCATTGTACTACCGGGCTTTTCCCCTGACAAGTCGTTCTTTTAAGGCTAATAATAAAAATTCTGGTAATACCAGCATCCGCTTGTAGCGCCAGGGCTCCTTGATCAGACGGTAAAACCACTCCAACCCCAGTTTCTGTAACCATATAGGAGCCCGCCTCACCCGTCCGGCCCAGACATCAAAACAGCCACCGACGCCGATGCCTACTTTCACCTGCAAACGGTGCCGGTTTTTCCAGAACCATTTTTCCTGACGCCCCATGCCCATGGCTATCAGCAATATATCCGGCCTTACCCGGTTGATTGCCGCTATTACCCCTTCATCATCCTGAAAATAGCCATCATGCCAGCCTGCGATCTTGAGGCCAGGATAGATAGACTGAAGCCGGGCCGCTGCTTCTTCTGCTACTCCCGGCCGTGCCCCCAGAAAGAAGAAACTATACTTCCCCAGGTCAAAAAGGCTCTGGGCTAAATCAATGCCCGTTACCCGCTGGGGTAACGGGCAACCCAGGATTTTTGCTGCCAGCACAATCCCGATGCCGTCAGCTGTTACCAGATCTCCAGCCGCCAGGATCCGGGCCATTTCCTCATCCCGGCGGGCCAGCATCACCATTTCCGGATTGGCAGTAATCACCAGGGCAGGGGCTTGTCTATCACATACTACCAGCTCTTCTATCCGTTCAACCGCTGTGGCTAGTGTCAACCGATCAAAGGCAACCCCCAGTATCTGCTGCCGCAAATTCCATCCTCCTTTGCTCTGTTACCCCTGCGGAGATGGCGGCGTGGTCTGGGAGCCACTCTCCGGAGCAGGGGTGGAAGTAACGGGAGTACCACCGCTCCCACTCCCTCCGGGTTCCGTCCCAACAGGAGTAGTTCCTTCCGGGGTAGTTCCACCGGTCGTATCACCACCTGAGGTAGAGCTCGTACCACTACCGTTATTCGTACTGGCGGATCCGCTGCCATTAATGCTGCCAGCAGGGGTTTGAGCTAAATTCTCATTCCCTCCGTTGCCGGTAGCTGAGCCGTTCTGATTAGAATCTGGCGTCTGGGTTGGATTATTATTAACCGGCTGGGTAGAAGTTTTTTTCTCACTGCCAGTTGTTGATTTGCTATCTCTGGCTTTAGCAACCTGGGTCTTACGGCTTACCTTCTTCTTCGGCCGCTCATCCTCATTGATATCTGCCCCTACAATCATCGGATAGGTCTTGCCGTTCATCAAGTCGGCAATTAAGGTCCTGGCGATAGTGGCATCATGTTTCCAGTAACTGCCGTGATTGTTATAAAATTGACCGGGCAAAGTCTGGGAAACAATCTCCAGCTGGCCAAAATCCCGGGCCAAAGTGGCATACTTGACCATTTCGCCCACTGACATATCCGTCTGGACTGCCTGGTTAATATCCTTCATCAGCTGGGGCAGTTTGGTAACCACCGAAGGCTTGAGGGCTGCTTCAGCTACTGCTTTCAGAAAATGTTGCTGTCGCTGGGTTCTCCCCACATCCCCCAGGGCATCATGACGAAAACGTACATAGTCCAGGGCTTCTTTGCCATTTAAATGCTGCAAACCGGGCTTGAGGTTGATATACGTCCCATCAGTGGGGTCCCGATAGACCATGCGCTTTTCCACCTCAATATCGACCCCACCCAGGGTATCTACCACTTGTTTGAAGCCCTCAAAATTGGTCTTGATATAGTAGTCGATTTCCACATTCAGCATCTCGGAGACTACTTGCTTAACCAGATCCACACCGCCATATACATTGGCACTGTTTATTTTTTCCCGGCCATGGCCTGGCAATTCCACCAGGGTATCCCGGGGAACCGAAACCATTACCAGTTTTTTCTTTTCAGGGTCCAGCTGGGCCACTATAATAGTATCTGTCCGGGCGTCCTTTTCTCCTGGTCGGGCATCAACCCCTAACAAGAGAAAAGTGGTAGGTCCACCGGCAAAAAATTTGCGCAAATTTCCTGGTAGCAGGCCAGGACCTTTCCGGGAATCTTCCCCCAGCCAGAGGCCAGCAGCTCCGTAACCAATTGCCGCTGTTATGACAAGTACCAGCAGCAGCACCACCAGGGCAGCAAAGCCCCTTTCCCTGTGTCTCCTCTCCATGGATATTCCTCCTCTCAAACCATGACCCCACCTGGGCCGGTGGGGTTGAGGTTATTTCTTTACCTGGGCCAGTTGTTGTTCCAGCAATTTCACCTGTTGTTCTAATGCTGTAGCTTTTGTAGTCAGCTGCTGGATTTTGGCCTGCAATTCCTGTACTTTCGGATTTACCGCCTGATTGACATAACTTTGGGAGGCCAGAGGATCAGCTAACGAACCTGGTGTACCGGTATCCGCCTGGACTTTTTGTCCCAGCAAAAAACCGGCACCCGTACAGAGCAACATCAATGCTCCAATCCCGATGTAACGTTTCCAGTTCATCTTTTCTCCTCCCCTCTATCATATTTATTATAGACTAACCGGTTCAACACCGTCAATTAGCTAAATTCACCATTCGACAAAATCTGAAAAGCCAGCTGCGCCGGACGTCGAGCCAGGTTACTGAGTAAGGGAAGTCTCTCCTTTAAGGCGGTACCAAAAGTGTCTCGTTTCTGCCAGACCATCTGCAGATTTTCTATCAGGGGCTCTGCCTGCAAATGTCCGCTGCTTCCCAGCATCACCTGTCCTACATCAGCGATAAACCGTTCCACTTTGGGATCATAACTGATTCCCAGCAGAGGCTTATGCCAGAGGGCACCAAAAATCAGGGCATGCAAGCGCATCCCGCAGACCAGGTCCAGCCAGGCATAGATTCCAATTGCCTGGTCAAGACTGTAGGATGGTGGCAGCCAGACAGGCCCTGACCCCGCCAGTTCCTGACGCAACCGCTCCAGAACCTGCCAGTCCCCCGGATATTGCATGGGCAATAGCACTATCTGCCCTCCCTGGCCCAGCCAGTAGCGGGTCAGAGTGACCAGAGCCGGCCAGTCGTGCTCCAGTCCCAGCCAGGGACGTAAGCTCAGACCCAGGGTGGGCTGCCCTGACTGCCAGCCCAGGCTGGTCAACAGCTGTAATCCGGCGGCCCGCTCTGTCTCAGTGGGTTGATGGCCAAGAACCGGATCCACCACCACTTCCAGAGGAGGCCGCTTTATACCGAGCTGGCGCAAATCCTGGGCTGACTCGCTATCCCGCACGGTAATATAGTCGACCCGGTTGAGAACAGCTGCCACAAATCGTCGATTGTAGGGACGCAAAACGGGACCGAACCCCTGGCCATAAATCAAAGTCGGCACCCCGAGCCAGTGGGCCAGCTCAACAATAGCCAGGTAATAATAGAGGCTTTTGTTGCCAGTGACATCCTGAAAGAGACTGCCACCACCGCTGATCAGCAGGTCTGCGTTTTTTAGCTCCTTTATAACCGCAGGCAAAGACCAGCGATTAACAGCCCGCACCTGATGCTGGCCCGCTGTCGTTTCCGGTCGGTGAGACAGTACTACCAGTTCCAGTTGTGGCCAGCGGTCATTTAATCCCTGGCTTATGGCACCCAATAAAGCTTCGTCCCCTAAATTATTAAAACCATAATACCCGGATAGGACAATTTTGTAACTCCTCATTTATCTCTTCTCCCAAGCAGGAAAATGTAAAGGAATGGAGAATAAAAAATATTTGTTGCTTGCATACTTATTTAAGAAAGGAGTGAACCCATGTCTATCATCGATGAAAAGGGCCGGTTATTCGGCAAAATCAATATCATTGACTTGCTGGTGATCATTGGACTGGTAACGGTCATCGCCGGTGCCGGCTATAAATTTTTCCTGGCCCCAAAGGCTTTGAAGGCTCAGAATGCCGAAGTCACCGTGATCGTACCGGCTGTGCGCCCGGAAGAAGCCCAATCCATTAAAACCGGGGATCAGCTGGTTACTGATACAGCTGTGACCGATGCGGTGGTAAAAAAAGTGGAAATCAAACCGGCGCTCACCGTTACCACCAGGGCTGATGGTTCAACCTTGCTGACTACCAATCCCTACCGCAAGGATGCCTATGTTACCCTGGAAGGGAAAGTATCCATCGGGCCGACGGCCATGAAATTTGCCGGACAGGAAATCCGGGTAGGCAAGGATTTCTGGCTCAAGAGTCTGCGCTATGAGCTGAAAGGTTCCGTCCTCACCATCAATACCCGTTAGGTCTCAGTTTCAAGGCCCGGGAGCAAATGCTCCCGGGCGTTATTTATGGGTTTAGATGGTTTCCAGAACCAGTCCAGCTGCTTCCACCATTTCCCGGCGGTAAACATTGCGGGTATCCACGATAAAGGGCCGTTCCCCGATCAACTTGCTGCGGAAAAGGTCATAGTTGTGGAAATCGATGCCTTCCTGCCTGGCCAGAACCACAATGCCCTGAGCTCCTTCCAGCGCTTCCGCCATACTTTCTTTCTTAAATTCATAGCGGGTTGGTACTGCAGGATCGAAGGCTTGTACAGTAATTCCTTCCCTTTGTAGCAGTTCCACAATGCGGATGGCCGGACTGATGCGATCATCATTGGAATAATCCTTCATGGCCAGACCGAACACCGCCACTACCGGTGGCAACTCCGGAGTCATATTGCGTTTAATCATGGTTACCACCCGTTCCGGTACCTGCTCATTGATTTCCCGGGCAATGCGGGTCAGACTCAGATTTACCCCCAGTTCCTCTGCCTTGGGCGCCAGATAGTGGAAAGCATTGGGGATACAGTACCCCCCTACGCCCGGACCTGGCAGAAGCAGATTGACCCGGGTATGGGTATTGGCAGCCTTGATTACTTCAAAAATATCAATCCCCAGGGCCTTGGTAAACCGGGCGAACTCATTGACCATCGCGATATTAACATCCCGGGAAACATTCTCCATTACCTTGGCAGTTTCCACCACTTCCATGCTGGAACAGGGGATAAGATCAGCTTTGGTTACAATGGAGAGCAACTTGGCGGCCCGGTCCCGGCTGGCTCTGTCCACCCCGGAAACCAGGGTCGGCATGTTTTCAAACTCTTCAAAGGCTCTACCTTCAGCAATCCGTTCCGAGGAATAGGCCAGATAGAAATCCTCATCGGCTTTCAGGCCGGAAAGCTCTTCCAGAATGGGCTTGATGACATTGCGGGTAGTTCCAGGTACCACAGTACTGCGAATCAAGACCAGATCATTGGGTTTCAGGCCTCGGGCGATGGTTTTGCTTACTGCTTCTATATGACTGTAATCCGCCCGCCCCTCTTTAACGGGAATGCCTACAGTAACAATGAAATTGTCACTGTTAGTCAGGGCCTCACTGGCATCAGTTGTGGGAATGAAGCGACCAGCTGCCAGCTGATCCTTGAGGATTTTCTGAATAGGAGTGCTATGATAAGCCTCCAGGTGATGGGTTATGCCTGCCTTTAGCTCAGCTACCAGCTCCTCATTGACATCCACACCATAGACTTTGCAGCCCCGCATGGCAAAACTGAGGGCCAGGGGCAGCCCTACAAAGCCCAGACCAAAGACTGTTACTTTTACCGGTTCTGTCATGTTTACTGCCTCCTTAAAATAATCTCCAGCATTTGTTTAACCCGGCTCTCCCAGGAGTTTTCCCGGGCCCTGGCCAGCCGCCTGGCCTTCTGCTCCTCATTGTCGCTGCCTAAAATCTCCTCTACTGCGGCTACCGTCTCTGCCGGGGTTGAAGCGATTTTGACAACATCGGCAAAATTTCGTACCTGGGGCATATCCACTGAAACAATAGGCTTGCCTGAAGCCAGGTACTCATAAAACTTGAGGGGACTGACGTTGCGGGTCAAGTCATTGATTTTGAAGGTATTGAGACAAACATCAAACCCCTTCAGATAAGCAGGTAACTCCTTTTGCTCCCGCCGCCCCAGCAAGTAAACATTGGGTAGAGCTTGCAGGGCACTGACATCAATCCCAGCCCCTACCGGTCCAACCAGCACCACAGACCAATTCGGACGCAGACGGGCTACTTCCGCCAGCAAATCCAGGTCCACCCAGTCCTGAATTACCCCTACAAATCCCAGCCGGGGAGGCGGAATTTGCTCCAGGTCCGGCGGCACCCGGGTAGCCTGGTCCTGGGCCTTGCCAAACAGCTCCAGATTGGCTGCATTGGGAATGAAATATGTACGCGGATTCCAGCCTTTTTTATCTTCATACAGGCCAAGGGCAGTAACAAATACCACATCACAGCGGCGGCAGAGTTCGGCTTCCATGGATCGTACCACCTGTTTATCAATCAGCCCGGTATATTCGGAATGTTCATCCACACAATCGTAAATCAGTTTGCTGTGTTCCAGGCGGTCAACTATATCCACACTGCCTGGCAGGTACATCCATAACCAGGGCTGCTTGAGGCCCAGTTTCCTGATCTGCCGCCGGATAAAGAGGCTCTGCCACCACTGGTTAATTTTATTGATCCAGCGATATTTATTACCAAAAGGCAATACCGGTGGCGGAGAATAAAGCCAGATATTCTCCCGCCAGGGACGATTGCCTTTCAGCCACAACGTCCATTTGAACCAGAGGGTTTTATCCTTAAAGGCTGACAACAGGGTAATGGGAGGTTCTACATAAAGTACCCGGTAGTTCTGGGGCAACCGGGACATCACCTGTTGTTTACGGGTCCAAATCGGGTCCCAGTCAATGGAAGAGAGGCAAACCACTGCCCGGGCCGTTTCCTTGTTCATCGGTCTTTTTCCCCTTTCCTGAAACGAGCCAGCAGCTCAAAATATACTTTTTGCGTATCTGCTACCATTCTGTCTAAACTGAACTTCTCCCTGGCCCGCAGATAGGCCGCCTCCGTCAATTCCCGTCCCAGCTGAGGCCGCTCCCAGAGCCAGACAATTCTTTCCGCCAGCTCCACCGGATCACCGGGGGGAACCAGCAGTCCACTGATACCATGTTCTACCAGTTCCGGCAAACCGCCCACCTGGGAAGCAATTACCGGCACCTTACGGATCATCGCTTCCAGAGCGACCAGCGGACATCCTTCTGATAAACTAGGTATGATTAGCATGTCCAGTGCCGGCATAATTTTTTCCGCTGCATCGGACCGGAAGCCGAGAAAATGCACGCATCCCGTCAGGCCCAGTTCTGATGTCAGATTTTGCAATTCCTGACGCTGTTGCCCTTCTCCCACCAGCAGCAGGGTAAAATCCCGTCCCTGAGCAACCAGGCGAGCCGCTGCCTGTAACATCACCGCCTGGCCCTTGACGGGATGTAATCTTCCGATCACCCCTAATAACGGCCGCTGTGGCTCCAACCCCAGTTCTTGCCGTAGCAGCCCTTTGTCCAGCGGGGAAGTCGGCTCCGCAGGTATCGGGATACCATTATAAATCAGGCTAATCTTTTCAGCGTTCACGCCTTTGCGCTGCAAATCCCTGGCCAGCAGCTGGGACACGGCAATAAACCTGTCTACCAGGCGCCAGGTGGATTTTTCGGTCCAGCTGTTGACCAGACGATCCAGCAAACCAGGATAATCATATTCCAGCACACTGTGAACAGTGGTTACAGACACCGGCACCCCTGCCCGGAGTCCAGCCAGCCTCCCTACCAGGTTAGCCCGTACCCCATGGGTATGTAATATCTGGATATCCTTTTCCTTAATCAGCTGATAAATACTTTTTATCACATGAATATCCAGTTTATGGCGCATATCCAGGGCATAGGCCTCTATTCCCAGCTCCCGGGCCCGCTGGTACAGGGGGCGGGGAGCCAAACAGCAAAGGGTAGGAGCAAATTTTTCTTGATCCAGAGCGGCCAGAAGGGAAAGAACGTGATTTTCCGCTCCCCCGATTTCCCCGCCCCCGATAATGTGCAGGACGCGAATTTTCGTCAATTTGACCAACTCCCGCAAAATCTGTCAGTCTCACCTCTGTCTATTGTAGCTGATTTGACTGCCTTTTACAACATCAGTATAATGGAGAACAGAAATATGGAAGTGAGGAAGAAGGTATGTGGCAACAAATGCTCGCCAACAGCTGGTTCTATCGCATCTTCATCAATAGCCGCTTTTATCGCTGGGTAACTGAACCGGTGGATTCCTGGCCAGCCTGGCCGCAAAGCCGTCTGTACCTGGTTTACCGTCAGCTCCTGACCTTCCTTGAAGTACTGGCCCAAAAGCTGGAAAACTTCCTGCAATCTTCTGGTACCTATCAGTACCTGGTGCGGCTGAATCTTACTGGCCTGCTTTTGCTTTTAGTAGCCCTCTATCCTATCATCGATTATATCCTGCGAACCATCGGCCTTCTGGCCGGTCTCTGGGATGAATTGCTGTTTGTCCTTATTGTAGGTCTGGGCTTTGTCTATCTGTTAGCCACCCAGGGCTGGCGGCAGCTTAAGGCCACACCAGTTGCCAAATATATCATTCTGTTCTGGTGGGGCATGTTGCTCCTCTTTTTCCTGCGCTCCCCCGATACCAGAATCGGCCTGGATGGCCTCAGAGCTGTAGTGGAATATTCCCTCTGGTTTTTTGTGGCCGTCAATTTCCTGCGGGACAGGATCCAAATCCGGACCTGGCTGTTTGTGGCCCTGCTGGGGGCATTCCTGGTGGCAGCTTATGGTCTCTATCAAAAGGCCGCCGGGGTTTCCATCCCGGCCAAGTGGGTAGACCAGGCAGAACGCTCTATATCATTTCGGGCTTTTTCCATTATCGGCAGTCCCAACGTACTTGGCTCTTATCTGATGCTGTTTATTCCCATTAACCTGGCCTTTGCCCTTTCTGCCCGGCGCTGGTCGGAGTACATACTGTACTGGGGCATCCTGGCTGCCCAGCTCTTATGTCTGGTCTATACCTATTCCCGCGGCGCCTGGCTGGCTTTCCTGCTGGCCATGCTGGTCTTCGGCTTCTGCTACAATCGCCGGCTGCTGGTGGCCATCCTGGCCCTCTCTCTGCTGGTACCAGTCCTGGCCCCATCGGTTGGCGCCCGCATTAGTTATATGCTCAGCCCCCAGTATATCGAAAGCAGCCAGAAAGGCGGGCGCCTGATCCGCTGGACCACAGCCCTGGAAAAGGTGGAGAAACGGCCAGCTATCGGCCTGGGTCTGGGCCGGTTTGGCGGTGCCGTGGCGGCTCAAAATGATATCCCGGGTACTTTTTATGTCGATAACTACTATATCAAGACTCTGGCGGAAACAGGCCTGATCGGTTTGGCACTATTGCTGTTTGTTTACTTCAATGCCTGGCGGTATGCCATCGGTTCCTACCGGCGCATCCGCGCCCCCGGTGATCGCCTGCTGGCTGCTGGCCTGGTAGCAGGATTGACGGGAGTACTGGCCCACAATGGAGTGGAGAATATTTTTGAAGTACCGATGATGAATACGTATTTCTGGTTCCTGTTAGGGATGTTATGGCAGTTAAGGGAAAACCCCGGCTCTCAATAGCCGGGGTTTAATGTTTGTTTGGGCCAGAGATAGACGCGGCCACTGGTTACCTGTAAAAGGTCACTGTCAATCAAGATCATGCCATTATAGGGTCTTCCATCAGGCCAGCGCACCGCCACCATCGTCCCCTGTTCGGCCCGGAAGACAGTAACCAGCAATTCCCCTTCTGGTTTTGATGTAGCGGTTCCGCTCTCCAGTTCAGCCTGCAGGCTATACCGGGATTCGGTCAACTGGTAGTTGGCCAGCGTAGCGGAAGTATAGGCTACTACCTCCCAGGTACCGGCCTGAGGATTCAGCACCTCTTTGCTGACTTCCAGGCGGTTCTGGCCATCGGGATTAACTCCGGCAAAAGCCGTCAGGTCAGGATCCACTTCCCGTCCCTGGGGGTCAAACAGGTGCAGCCTGGTTCTTCCCTGTCCACCTTCTACTTGCAGTCTGATCCGCAGTTTGCTGCTGCCTTCCTCTACCCTCAGAAAATATCTTTTACTCTGCCCAGCCTGAGCATTATCCTCTTTTTGCCATCGTTTGATCGTGCCATCTGTCTGCCATTTTTCCGGAGAAATATATGTGGTTAGCAAATCCACCGCCGGTTCAGGGTTAGGCCCGGCATAACCCTGCAAATGATAGGTATATAGCCCCGGTTCAGCTGGCAGGTTAAAGTGCAAGGGTAGTGTTCGGCTTGTCAGCGACGGTAGCAAAAGATAGTTCTGGCTCATGATTGTTCCGGAAATATTTGATTCAAAGCGCATTTGCCAGTTTTGACTGTCTATATTGGTTATTTTTAAGTCAAGCACAAGAGGCCGAAATTCCCTGCCATAAAGTCCTGCTAGTGATTCAAAATCATAACCATTAATGCTCACCAGCATTGGCGGCGGTGTCTGCAGCTGTTTCAAGACCAGCCAGGATTTGACCAGATTGACCTTGCCCGCTCCCTGCTCTACTTCTGAATAACCATTGATGGGCACAGCCCCCCTGATCAGTGCCCGTCGTATCAGTTCAGGTGTTGCGGGCAATCCTTTAGCTTTGGCTCCCTGACGTAAAACTGCAATAGCTCCTGCCACATGGGGAGCAGCCATGCTGGTTCCTTCAGATAGTTCATAACCACCACCCGGTATAGTAGAAACCGCACTGCCAGGAGCCACTACTGTCGGCAAAGCCAGGCCATCCTTGCGGGGTCCGCGGGAACTGAAAAACCAGAGGGTATCGCTATTAACCTTGTAACCGTAATCCTGTAACCACATAGCCGGGGAAATATAGGCCCCTACGCTGATCACTCCGGCTGTGTCTGCCGGCATGGTGATAGTGGATAAACCCGGCCCATTATTGCCGGCAGCTACTACAAAAATAATACCATACTGATCGGACAGGTTTTTCAAAAGGCGGTTAATGGAACTCCGGCCATTTTCACTCTGGATTCCGATGGACAGGTTTACAATCTTGGCACCCAGCCGAGCAGCCAGATTAATGGCCTGAGCCAGCTTACTGGTATCAGAACGACCGCGGGAATCCACGGCTTTAATCACCAGCAAGCGAGCTCCCGGAGCCACACCGTTAACCTGACCACTGGCTGCAGCAATCCCGGCGACATGGGTCCCATGGCCGGAGCCGTCAAATCCCAGCCGCAAACTGGAGCCATCACTGGCCAGCTCAGCCAGGACAACCCCCCGTTTCTTTTCCCCCTGGCCCAGTTTAAGTACTGAGCGGTTAGAGGCAAAAACCTTTAAAGGAGTTTCATCCCGAAAATCCCCATTATGATTGGTATCAATCCAGACAGTATCATAAATTCCCTTTTTATTGCTATCTGCAACCAGTACCGGCCAGCGGTCATCACCGGTACCGTTAAAATCCAGGTCAATTCCGTTTTCCTGCCACCAGCCTCCCCGCCAGAGCCCGCTTTTGCTCCAGGCGGAATTTACACCCAGTGTCTGTCCATCCAGGATTACATTGCCTTGATCAGCAGGCAATTCTTTTAAATTAACCAGCCCATCCTCAGTTACATCCCGCCAATCCACTATTTTGGGCCAGCCCTGGATATTAGCCTGCAAATCAGGATGGGCCGCATCCACACCGGTATCGATAATGGCAATGGTTTCGCCCAATCCAGTCGCCCCGCCTGTCAGGTTGAGCAGCTCATCTACACCCATTTCCCGCCTGGTAATATTGAGGCTGACCGCCGGGTCCGGCGCAGCCTGGCTGGGTTCCTGCTGTCCATTGAAGAGGCGATACTGGTCATTGTCACGGGTTAAGGCGCTACTGGAACTATTATTCCTCTGAACTGCTACTTCAGCGCTTACCCCCTGCAACGGGCCAGCCAGCAGAACCCGCCCTTGCTGGTCCAGCACTAGTCCCCCATACCAGCCGCTATACAGGGCACCACCGGGCAGTAATGCTTCATGCGCTAGGCGCAAAGTTACTTCTTTATTACCCGCTTTCAAGGTAACACTTTCCCCTGGGTAATAAGCTGTTACAGTACCTACCAGATCATAAAGTCCGCCTGTGTCAGCCAGAAAACGGTAGACAACCGACGCAGCTTCAGCTCTCGTTAACTTGTTGTGGGGGCGAAATGTGCCATCAGGATAACCCTGGAGCCATCCCTTGCTCACTCCGTTAGCTACAACCCCCAGGGCCTCCTCCGGTATTTTCCCCAGGTCACGGAAACTGAGATTCCACCAGGGCACGTCCTGGTCAGAAGGCTGCAAACGGGAGAGGATATAGGCCAGCTCCAGTCGAGTGACAGGCTGGTCAGGGCGAAAGGTACCATCAGGATAACCCTTAACCCAGCCCTGTTCCTGGGCCAGGAGAATATAGCCATTGGCCCAGTGTTTCGGACTCAGATCACGAAATACTCCCCAGACGTTCTGCAGGCTCTGAACTTCCTTCCCACGGCCATTTATTTCAATCAGAATTTTGGCCAGCTCTGCTCTGGTCAAAAATCTGTCTGGTTCAAAATAACCGCGGTAACCTTCGACCAGATTGAGGGCTGCCAGATGCTGAATTTGCCCTTTCGCCCAGCTATAACTAATATCCCGAAAAACCGCAGCCTGAGCAGAAACAGGTAAAAAAAGCCCTAATAGCCAGACTGCCAGGCAAAGATATGCCCGGCCCCTGACTTTTTTCTCTATCCTTTTCAACCTTTTCAGTCCTCCCCTTGCCACCAGGGTATCTATATCTTCTTTAAAATGGTTATGCATATTTATAATATTGTTCGACTAATTGTTGGTTTTTCCTGCTAAACCCTGAATAATTACGGAAAAAATATCATTAACCAGTCTGTCTTCGGCTGTGCCAGCCATAATTGCCCCGAACAGCGAATGGAAAGTACCCAGGATAACCAGCGCTACCGCATGGGGATTTAGTTCTGTTTTGATTTCTCCCTTCTCCTGGCCTTCCCTCACCAGCCGGGTAATCAATTCTATCTTTTGTCTCTGATGTCTGAGAATCCATTGCCTGAACTCCTGGTTAAAATTCAGATGGCCAAAATCCAGACTTAACCTGGTTAAGTCCTGAGCTTCCCAGGCAAACTGAAAATGCAATTCCAGCAGACGCTGAATTTTGCCCGTTGTCGTTGTTTCTGCCGCTATAGCGTCTTCCAGACGGGAGAGGTGCTTACATATGTTTTGCCGAAACATTTCCTGAAACAGCTCAGCCTTACTGCTAAAATATTCATAAACTGTACCTTTGCCTACTCCTGCTGCGGCCGCTATCTCCTCCATTTTGGCTTCATGGAAGCCGCGGCGGCTGAAGACTTCCATCGCCGCCGCCAGAATTTGTTCCCGCTTGCCGCTGGTTTCCATTAAAATCCTGCCCCCCCGGTTCCGGTGGAAGCTGTAGTCTGGGCTTCAGAGCCAGCTAACACAAACAGCCGGGAAGTGAACTGGGCCCGTGCCAGATTGTAGTCGAAAATGGCTTCTGCGTACTGGGCTTCCACCTGTTCCAGGCTAACCCGGGCATCCAGCAGCTCAGCATTGGTTGCCATCCCCTTCTGATAGCGCAGGGTGGTAATGCGCAGTCCCTCCCGGGCCCTACTTATACTGGCTTTTAAGACATTAATCCTCTCCTCGGCAGATTTGAGGGTATAATAGGCCTGTTTTACTGCCAGCCGCACTTCTACTTCCGTTTTTTCTTTTTTCGCTTCTGCCTCTGCTTTGGCCGTCTGAGCTTCCCGGTTGGTAAAAACATTGGAAGTATAATATTTATCTGCCAGCTGAGCCTTCAATGCTGCCAGACTGGCTGCTTCATTGGCACTGTAAATATCCAGGGATTCAGCCACCGTATCTTTGATGGTTTTTTCCACATCCAGGTCATTGCTGGGAACATAATTGAGCACAGTGGTCAATTGCAGGGGAGTGTCCAGGTCCAGTCCCAGCTGCTTATTCAATTTCATGCGTGCGATCTGTAACTTATTTTCATAGGCTATATATTCCGCTTTGGCGGATGCGGCCAGGGTTTCGGCATTCTGGACATCCAGTTTGGAGAAAACCCCGGCTTTCTGGTTGGCATAAGCCAGCCGCACCATTTCCTGAGCTTTATCCAGGCTGCGTTTCTTGACATCCCGCATCATCTGGGCTTTTAAAGCCTCATAATAAAGCTGCTGGGTTTCCAGGCGTACCTTTTTTTCCTTCAGGGCTTTGGCCTTCTCCGCCATAGTTAGCGCATACCGGGCCTGACGGGGATAATAATACATGACCAGGTCGTTATCAAAACTGTCATTCCACTGTCCGATCGAGCTCAATTTGTCTTTAGCATCTTCCATCTGCTCTTTGCCGTTTTCCGCTTTGTCCACAGCAATCTGTGCCTTATCTATTGCTATTTGCGCCAGTTTCAAATCCGAACTGTGTTTTAAAGCCTGATCAATAGCCTGATCCAGGGAGAGCTTCACCACTTTAGGATTAGCAGTTTGTGCTCCTACCCCATCAGATAAAGTTAAAGTGGTGAGCAAAATAACCAGGAAAAGGGCTGCGGTTTTAATTCTTGCTTTCATGGTAATTCCCCCCTATCTTTGATTTTTTAAAGCGCCAGTTACGCACATCATCAAACAGGGTATAGACCACCGGCACAAACACCAGCGTCAGAATTGTGGAGGTGGTCAATCCCCCTACTACTACCGTAGCCAGCGGAGCTTCCGCCTCTGCTCCTTCGCCAATTCCCAGAGCCAGAGGAATCATCCCCAGCACAGTAGTGAGGGTAGTCATCAGAATCGGGCGCAACCTGGTATGCCCGGCTTCCAGAATGGCCGTCCAGCGGTCTTTGCCCCGTTCCCGCAGGATATTGATGTAATCCACCAGCACGATGGCATTGGAAACCACAATCCCCACCAGCATGATCACTCCGATAAAGGCATTGACACTAAAGGCTCTGCCAGTCAAGGCCAACCCTGCTACCACCCCGATAAAGGTAGTAGGCAAGGAGAACATAATGATAAAAGGATAGAGGAAGGATTCAAACTGAGCTGCCATGACCAGATAGACCATAATTATCGCCAATACCAGCGCCTGCGCCAGGCTGACAAAGGATTGCATCATTTCCTTGTTCTGCCCGCCATATTCCAGGGTATAATCAGGGGGCAAGGGCAGGTCGGCCAGAGCCTTTTGAATGTCTTTGGTGACGCTGCCCAGGTCCCGGCCCACATTTTCTGCCGAAACCGTCACTACCCGGGCATTTTCCTCCCGCTTGATGGAGGTCGGGCCCATGGTAACCGAAAGGTCTGCCACCTGACCCAATGCCACCACCCCGCCCCCAGGCAGGGATAAAGGCAACGCTGCCAGGCGCCCCAGACTTTCGGCATAGCTGTCTTCCAGAGCCAATCGCACATCTATTTCATCTTTGCCAGTACGGAACCGGGTGGCAGTTTCCCCGGCCAGAGCCTGGTGTACTGCACTGGCTACCTGAGTAGCCGTCAGACCATACTGAGCCGCCACTTCCCGCTTGAGATAAATCTGCAGTTCCGGCCGACTGGCTTCCAGGTTGCTTTCCACTTCCCGGGTTCCAGGCACCTGTTTCACCCTTTTCACTACTTCATCCGCAAGGCGAGCCAGCTCCTCCAGGTCCTGCCCCTTGATATTGATCTGAATGGGCGCCCCGGCAGGTCCTCCCTGGCTGGCATCTGACATTTTGACGGAAATTTTAGCGCCAGGCACTACCCCGATGCGGCGGCGCAAGTCTTCCACTATTTCGTCAGTACTGCGCTGCCGTTCAGAACGAGCGCCTACCTTGATGCGAATCTGGGCATTTTCCGATTGCCCGCTGAGATTGACCATCCCTCCCCGACCGGAAGGTCCCACTGAAGTAAAAATCACTTTCGTTTCCGGCAGCTCCAGGGCTTTTTGCTCACAATACTCGGCTACAGCTGCGGTTTTTTCCAGTATCGTTCCTTTGGCCAGCTTAATGTCTACAGCTATCTCTCCTGTATCGGTTTTGGGCATAAACTCCATGCCGATTACCGGCACCAGTGCCCCACTGGCTACCAGCAACCCGATTACCAGCAGGACCACTGTTTTGCGGTGGCCCAGACTCCAGGCCAGTAAATCCCGATAACGATCATCCAGTGTGCTGAGACCCGCGCTAAACCAGTTGAGCATCCGGTCCCACCAGACCACATGCCGATTTTTCTCCTGCTCCAGACGCAAAAATCTGGAGGACAGCATAGGTACCAGCATCAGAGATACCAGCAAGGAGCAAAGCAGGGAGAAAGAAACGGTTAAAGCCATTTGCCGGAACAGTTCAGCAGCAATGCCTTCCACAAAAATCATGGGCAGAAATACGGCAATTGCCGTCAGAGTAGCAGCGATAACAGCATTGCTCACTTCGGCTGTGCCCTGGCGGGCTGCTTCAATGAGACTCAAGCCCCGCTCCCGGTGACGATAGATATTTTCCAGCACCACGATGGAATCATCCACCATCCGCCCTATCCCCAGGGCCAGTCCCCCGAGCGACATCATATTAAGGGTGATGCCTTTCAAATAGAGCAAGACAAAGGTGGAAACCACTGAAATGGGAATGGCCAGGCCAACAATGATGGTACTGCGCCAGTTGCGTAAAAACAGCAACAGCACGATGATGGAGAGAACAGCGCCCTCCAGGGAATGCTGTTTGATCTGATTGATGGAATCCCGGATAAATTTGGAGTTATCCACCGCTATGCTGATCTGGACCCCGTCCGCTTTTAATTCTTTTTGTAACTGCTTCAGTTCCGCATTGACCCGGTCGGCTACCTGCACAATATTGGTCCCGGTCTGTTTCAGAATATGAATCCCAATACTGGGCTTCCCGTTGATACGGGTATACTGACGCACTTTTTTATTACTATCCTTGACCAGAGCCAGATCCTTCAAGGCAATCGAGCCACCCTGGGGCAGAGGAATCGGCAGATTGGCTAGCTGATCAATACTCCTGAATTCTCCCAGAGTACGGACAAACAGGATTTTGCCGCCATCAGTCAGCTCCCCGCTGGCCAGACTCAGGTTTTCCTGACGCAGAATGCCGGCAATCTGGGTACTGTTGAGCCCATACTGCTGTAACTTGTTGCTATCCAGCTGCACCAGAATCTCCCTGGTATAACCCCCGGTGGTAACTACCGAGGCTACCCCCTCCAGTCGTTCCAGTCGGGGCTGGATTTTATCCTCCACGATTTGTTGCAAATCCGCCAGGTCTTTACCTCCAGTCACCCCCAGCTGCAAAATGGGGATCTGGGTTGGGTCCATTTTCAGCACCATGGGGGTATCGGCGTCCCTGGGCAGCACAGGCTTGATCCGGTCCAATTTTTCCCGCATCTGGATGGCGGCTTCACTCATATCAGTGCCCCACTTGAACCAGACCAGCACCAGGGATGAGCCCGGCTGGCTTTCCGAGGTAATATGATCGATATTGTTGACTGTACCCATAGCCTGTTCCACCGGGCGTGTAATCAGGTTCTCAATCTCCTGGGGTCCCACCCCTTCGTAATTAACCACAACCGCAGCAACCGGGAAATTCAGATCAGGATAAAGGTCCAGCCCCAAACGGGTAACCGAAACCAGGCCCATTATGATGATAAAAATGAATACTACGGCAGTTAAAACCGGGCGCCGGATGGAAAGGTCGGAGATCCTCATTGTTTCTGGCCTCCTGCCTTGATCTGTACCTCAGTACCATCAGCCAGCAGGTTCTGGCCAGCGATAACCACCTTTTGGCCAGCCTTGATTCCAGAAAGCACCTCCACCTTCTCGGCATCACTCAAACCGGTTTCTATCTTGACTTCGTCCACCTTGTTACCGGTCACAACATAAACATATCTGGCCCCCAGCTTTTCCACTATGGCTGCTTTGGGTATGAGCAAGGCCTTATCCTTCTCCTGGGCTGCCAATGTCACTTCCGCTACCATGCCGCCTTTGACCGTCTCATCGGCGTTATTGATCTCAATCCGGGTTAAATAGGATTTGCTGCGCGGGTCAGCAGCCGGACTAATGGACTGGATGACCCCCTGATAGGTACGGCCAGTGGCTGTGATTTTTACCTCCACTGTCTGTCCTGGCCGGGCGTAATTGATCTGGTTTTCCATCAGGCCTACTTCTACCAGCATGGTACTGTCATCCACGATGGTCAGGACCGGCACTCCCGGTGATGCCATTTCCCCCGGATCGATATTGCGGGCTGTTACCACCCCATTAATGGGTGAAGTCAGGGTGAAGTTGGCCAGCTGTACCCGCTGGGCCTGCAGCTGCGCCTGGGCCTGCTGGATCTGGGCAGCAGAACTGCCACCCCCGGCAGGGCTGTAGGCCGCCTGGGCCCGATCCAGGTTGGCCCTGGCTGCATCCAGCTGCTGCTGGGAAGCTCCCCCCTGATCATAGAGATATTTGATCCGGTTATAGTTGTTCAGGGCGTCCTGGTAGTTGACTTCGGCCTGCTTTTGCAAAGACTGTTGCAGACGCACTGCCGCTTCAGTGGCGGCAATCTGGGCTTTGAGGTCACTGGCATCCAGCTCTACTACCACCTGGCCAGCTTTTACCCTCTGGCCAATATCCACCGCTACCCGGCTGACTTTGCCGCCCACTTTGGGCACCAGGGCTATCTCCTGTTTGGGCACCACCTTACCGGCAATAGTAATGGTCTGGGAAATGGGCCCTTCGGTTGCGGTTACCACCTCAACCGGTACAGCCTCACTGGCAGTGGCTGTTTCTTTGGCTTTACTTCCACATCCTGCTGCTCCTACCAGCAGTGTGAGTCCTAGCAAGAACGCTAAACCAGTTCTGAACATGCTCTTATCCCCTCCCTGCATTTATCCCTTCCGACCGACCGGTCGGTCTCTAGTTTCCAGTATATACTACTCCGACCTGTCGGTCAATAGGGAGAAAAAAACCCCCTGGGGTCAGGGGGCTGTTTTGTGATAAGGTTCCAGACTACTGGCCATTCCGGTGAGAGCACCTTCTACTCTGGCGAGCTTGATGTTCACGCGGTCCATTTCCGCCCGTTGAAACCGGTGTCCTTCGTAAATGGTACCAAGCCAGGTATGGCTTTCTTCGATTTTGTGTTTCATGTTAACCAGAGCCTCTAAATCTGGTTTTAATGCTACCAGTCCCTGGATATCCGGCTGCAAGGCGACCAGTTCTTTAATTTGAGGCTTGAGCTTGATGAATTCCTGGATATCTGGCTTTAGTTTGATAAATTCTTGAATTTCTGGTTTTAGTTTGATGAATTCCTGAATCTCTGGCTTAAGCTTGATGAATTCCTGAATCTCTGGCTTAAGCTTGATGAATTCCTGAATCTCCGGTTTTAAGGCAATAAGTTCCTTGATTTCTGGCTTAAGTTTGATAAATTCCTCAATCTCTGGTTTAAGTTTGATAAAGTCTTCGATTTGCGGTTTTAAGGCAATCAGTTCCTTGATTTCTGGTTTAAGTTTGATAAATTCCTCAATTTCTGGTTTAAGTTTGATAAAGTCTTCGATTTGTGGTTTTAAGGCAATCAGTTCCTCGATTTGCGGTTTAAGAGCAACAAATTCTGCCATCTGTGCCTTCAGCAGATTGACTTCCTGTCTTAGTTCAGCAACTTCTTTTTCCAGTTTTTCGATTCTGGCATCCATTCCGGCAAGCATGACAATGACCTGGCGCATCATTTCTTCCAGTCTGTCCAGCTTGTCCACCATCCTCCCCCCTTCCCAATAGCTTCATGTTAATTATATCGCAAACATTTGTTCTGAGCAAGGGGGAATTATTCATTGATACCAAATTTTTTGTTCCAGCGATACAGCAAACTTACAGCTTCTGCTCTGGTTGCAACTGCCCGAGCAGCCAGAGAGCTGTGACTGCGCCCGTTCATTAATCCCTGTTTAACTGCCTGTCCTACCGCCGCGCGGGCCCAGGGAGAGATTTGCCTGTTATCACTGAAGGAGCTTAGATCGGCACTTGCTCCCAGGTCAGCCAGCCTGGCCAGAACCACGGCCAGTTCCTCTCTGGTTACCGCCTCCTGGGGACGGAAGCGGTTATTATAGCCCAGCAGCCAGCCTTTATTCACCACCAGGGCAATATCCCGGGCTGCCCAGTGACTGGCAGGGACATCGGCAGGCAAAGGCAAGGACCGGCCATCGTCTTCTACGGCCAGCAACCGTACCAGCAAGGAGGCCAGTTCGGCTCTGGTCATGGTGCGTTCCGGTTCAAACTTACCCTGGTAGCCCTGAATCCGTCCCTGACCTGCCCAGCCGGAGATGGTGGCTGCCGCCCAGTGCTGAGCCGGGAGGTCCGGGAAGCTGTTGGGGCGCAGGAACACACCATAACGGCTGAAATGGTTCAGATTAGCAGTAATGGTTTGCCGATCAGCTCCCAACTGGCCGCCGATAGGAAGCCAACGATTAGCCAGAGGGCTGTAATACCAGACACCAGCCCCTTGCCCATCCTGGAGCTGTGTTTGCAGGGGGAAGGTGATGGCGGCCGGTTGGCTTAATGAACCATTATAAGTGATATCCCAAATGCCAGCATTGATCCCGGGTTCTTTGCCAGTGACTGCAGTCGGGCTGATGGTAATTCCCGCCCGCAGTTCAGCAGGAACATTAAATCCGGCAGGCAAGGCAGAACCCGAGCTGGACCCACCCCCAGAGCTTGAGCCAGAGCCGGAACTATCGCCCGCTGCAGGCCCGGAAGCAGGGATGGCAATAGTGAAGGTGATGGTAGTGACATGCCCCGCACTGTCTGTTACCACCAGCTGGTATTGCCCATTCTCAGTTATGGTCGTCCCGGAAAGAAATGGTTGCCCATTGAGCCGGGCGCTTCCTTCAGTAAAAACCGGGGTCACCGGCGCGGTATAAGTCTGGCCATCAGCTACTCCGGTGACAGCGGGTGGTTGTAAGTCGGTAATCACTGTTTTGCTGATTTCCTCATTCAGTATGGGATTGGTAGAGAGGGCCTTTATTTTCAAGGTATGAGTACCATCATTCAGACCTGCCAGGTTTAAAGTTGCTGTGAAGGTGCCATCGTTGTTTAATCCGGGTGTAGCTCGCGGCACTGGTTCAGCATCCAGGTAGATTTGGATGGTAGCTTTCAGGTCCTGAACCTGGCCCTGGATCGTCACCTGAGCCTGAGCCGGGTCTGTCAAATAGACCGTATCCTCTACCGGCAGATCCACACGCAAACTGGGCGGAAAGGCATAAATGCCCGGCTGGTCGACGGTAAAGTTAACCTGATTGTCCTGAGCATCCCAGCCCGGTGCTACCACAAAAGCGGTAGCATCCAGTGGTCCGCTTTTTAACCAACCACCGGAACCATCAGGAGTAAGTTTAACAATGTCCGGGTCTCCTGTCCCTGCAGCAAAATAGACATCTTCCATGACGATTTCCAGGCGGTTAGGCATTGTAAGCAAATAATCAGGGCCATAACCGATGATTTTTGGCTCCAGCCAAACCCTCTGCCAATCCTGCCAGCTATTGATCAGCACAGGATCCACCAGGGATAATGTCGTTGCCGGCCACCATTTGATTGAACCGACTCCGGGCCTGTTTACCTGAAAGGAAGTCATGGAGCCCAGGCCCATATCGGTCTGTATCCGCGGGTCAGGCGACAGCTGCCAACCGCCTGGAAAATTGTAATTTAACAGCAGATTATACTCTCCAGCCAGGCGTGGACTACTCTCCCCATTGATCTGGACCATGAGGGGCAAACTGAAGGTTTGGGCTTCTGCATTCAAATCAGGCAGAGGGAATTGCAAGGTAAAATTATTATATCCGTTATCAATTAACAAATAATGGCTGTCCATACCGATACTGCTTAAGTCAGCATATACTTCACTGATAGTTGCTCCACCTAAATCGTTGTTCATCAGCCAATCGTTTAAATCAACAGCGACTTTGACTGTCTGATTGAAACCGGTGTAATAGAGATAACCGTTGTAATTTTCGGCATTACCCGGAGCTAAAGTCGGGTCATTGGGGTGATAGATTTCATATAAAGGATAAAGAGTGCTGCCATAAGCCCCCCAGGCAACCTGGGTCCAAAATATCAATACACTCAAAAACAAGGCCACCAGCTGCCATCTTCTTCTCTTGAACCCCATCTTGCTCCGCTCCTTTCATAACGAATTATTATTAATCATAATAACTTCGACAATCTTCTGTAATTTCCTGCAAAAAACTCCGGCCTACGGCCGGAGTTTTCCCTAATTTACCAACAGTTTTTTCATATAATCTGTTACCTCAAGTTTGGGCCAGGCTATCCACATTCGCTTGTATTTTTCCGGTACTTGCTGCCAGACCTTTTCCATCCGCCGGGGAACTTCCTGCATTTTGGCCCGATAAGCTTCTGCCTTCGCTGTTTCGCCCTGTTGCTGGTAGTACTGGGCTACATTATGGTAGGCTTCGGTCAGAACTTCCCAGGTGCGAATATCGTAGGGGGCAAGGGTTGTCAGCTTTTCCAGTTCACTAAGCCCCTGTTCGATCTGACCTTCCAGCAACAAGGCTTTGCCGTAATTAAGTACATTATTAGCAGAATAAGGATCCAGTTCTACCGCCTTCCGGACAGATTTGACTGCTTCAGCAAAATACGAGGGATTGTTTTGCTGCTGGGCCAATGCCAGCAAGATGACAAATTGCTCCCGATAATACTCCGCTTTCCAGCTGTTATAAGCTATAGCCTGCTGAATTTTTGCAGCTGCCGCTGATAAATCTTGAGCCTGAAACGCTTGTTGGGCAGTGCGATAATATCTTTCTCCCAGGCTGATTTTCGCCGCAAATATTATTAAAACCAAAGTAATGGCTACCCCGGCCCAGGATAACCCCTGGCTCTTGGGCTGAAGGGGTTCCTTTTCTTCCAGCTCTGCCAAGGTCAAGGCCATGATTATCCACATAGTAACAGTAATAGCTGAGAGGGAAAGGGTAAAGTCGATAAAGCTGTGCAAGGTAACCAGCAACACAGCCCACATTCCGGCCCAGGCTAGAGGTGGTAAAGCTTTAGCCCGCCACCATTGCCTGAACAAAAGAGCAAAGAAACCGCCAAATACTAACAAATAGGCACTGAAGCCAATAATACCTGTCTCCACGAGAACTTTCAGCGGATAACTGTGGGTTTCCCGGGAAACATAGCGGTAACTCTGGTACTTTTCAAACAGGGTCCGCCATCCGCCCCCACCGGCACCGGTGAGGGGATAGTCTTTCAGCATTTTCAATCCATCCTGATAGAAAACCAGGCGTTCCTGGACGTTTTGATCCTGAAAATTAATATTGGTTAACCGTTCCAACAGGCCTCCTGAACGGAGGAGAAAATAGGCTCCGATCAGCAATACGGTAACCGTGCCAGTAAAGACCAGAATTCTGCTATATTTTTCCCCTTGCTCTTGCCAGTTCAGAGAAAATTTAAGAAAAACCAACAGAATTGTTATAGCAACACCTGCACCAAGACCCAACCACTGTTGCCCGCTGCTGACAGCACCGGAAAAATTGACAGTCCATTTGGCAACAGCAAAGGCCACGCCTACCGTAAATAGAGAATGAAATAGTACTTGTCGACGGGAATTGCGTGGCCAAAAAGCCAGCGCTGGTGCCAGTATAAGTAACAAGGCTAAAATTGCCCCACGGGACTGAGCAGATAAGATACCGGTAAAAAGCAGATAATTAGCAGCGGCTGTAACGGCTTTCAGCCAGCGCTGGCTTAGCGCTGAATAAAGATATAGACCGAGGATAAACAACATACTTAAATATGCTGCCAGGGCATTCGGGTACTGCATAGTTCCCATCACTCGCCGCAATTCCGCATTATAAGCAGAGGCGAAATCAAAGGTTCCGTATGCAGTACCCAAACCGGATAAAGCCTCACATACACCGATAACCAACAATAAAACTACAGCTAATAACCGGAATTTTTCCTCCCTGTTCCCCAAGTAAATCAATAAAAATGAACCAATATACATGGCATTACGCAACAGTTCCTCAAAAGCTAATCCTATATGCGCTGCCCTGCTCAAGGACAAGATCCAAACTGCCAGCCATAGAGCTGTTGCTCCCAAAATGGCCATTCCCCGTTCGCTGATAGACTTAACCAGAAACCAGACAACCAAAAACATTACTAAAATGGCAGCTGCTGCCGGCATCGCTTCGAATGCAAAAAAGCCGCCCCGATTAAATGTCAAGAAGGAAATGATACTAATAAAAATTAATATGAATGCCGCTTGCAGTCCCCCGGTCAATTTTCTCTCTCCTTCCCAGCCAGTAAATCTTTATAAACAGCCATATATTTTTCCAGCATGATTTCTTGAGAGAATTTAGCCAGAGCCAGTTCCCGCCCCTGACGACCCAATTCTGTCGCCAAGGCGGGGGACTCGCTGATTTCCCTTAACCTGGTTACAGCTGCCGCTTGATCGCCCGGTTGGACCAGGAAGCCATTGATTCCGTTGCTAATCATTTCACCAATGCCCCCTACATCATGAGCCACTACCGGTACTCCCTGCTGCATGGCTTCGATGATAACAAGGGGTAAGCCCTCAAAGCGAGAAAACAAAACAAAAATATCCATGGCCGCCAGCCAGGGAGCAGGGTCCTCATGATAACCGACAAAACGGCAATGTTCGCCAATCCCTAGTTCTTCTGCCTTGCGAAGGGCCGCTTCAGCCATTGGCCCGTCACCAACCCAGATAAACAAAAAATCCGTATCAGCAGCAAGAACGGCCAGTACTTCCAGAACATACAAAGGGTTTTTAACAGTACTTAGTCGGCCAACAGTGCCAATGATCAACCTATGTTCAGGCAAGTTGAGCAGACGGCGTGATTGCCTTTTATCTTGTTTTGTTCTTAGCGGTAGCCCATTATGGATGGTAAGATTTATCTTGGAAGCAATTCCTTCCGCACTGGCAGCACGACTGTCGGCCTCAGAAACAAAAATCAAAGCATCACCCCAGCGAGCTGCTAATTTCTCCAACCAAACATAAAACTTGCGTAGTAATTGGTTTTCCGGAGCATAAAAACTCCAACCATGTACAGTAAACACTTTGACCGGTACCCCGGCCAATCTGGCTGCCAGCCGGCCCAGTATCCCTGCTTTGGAAGAATGGCAATGTACTACTTCCGGACGATGGCGGCAAAACAGCTGATATAACTGACTTAGAGTCATCAGATCTTTCAAAGGAGAGATTTCCCGGACAAGGCTCGGAATTTTAATAGTGTTTATCCCCTTGTAATTCTCAATCCAGTCCCACAGTTCGCCCCTGATTGAAGAAACTACGGTAACCTGATGCCCCTGTGTGGCTTGATTACGCGCCAATGTATAAACCAGTTTTTGGGCACCACCAAATTCAGCCAGAGTAATAAGATGCCAGATTTGCATAGCTACTAATACTCCTTACCAATTACTTTACCATTATCTCCAACTGTTTTTCTATCCAATTTATGTTTCTTATTTTGATAATAGATGCTTAGTAACAATGCTAATATAACTGAAAAATGTCGCCAGTGAATTGTATCGATGAAAAAACTGTTTATTAAAAATCCGGTTAAAGATACCAATGATAAACGTCCTGTCCAATGATCAACTTTTTGCCAGCTCATTTTAAGTAAAATAATAAAAACTATACATAATACAATCAAACTGACCAAGCCATTTTCAAATAACATACGAACATACAAACTATGGGCCGACATTTGATGATATACTTCATATGTACCATGACCATATCCTAAAAGTTTATTAATAAATGAGTCGTTAACGATTGGATTGGACCCCAGTATCCCTTCAACACCAGCCTTTTGGTTAGCAAATCGTTCTACATCATATGGCTGTAATCTATTTCTACCCAGGAAAAAGCTAAATCGATCAGAAAAAAGAAAATATATTAAAGAAAAAACAGTAGCTAAAGCCGAATGAAATAAAGCACGTATACACCAAGTCCGTTCCTTTCGCCAGGAATAGCTAATTAAAATTATACTGCCAATCGCAAGACTAAGCCATGCCCCTCTCGACATAGCAGCCAAAATCAGAAACAGGCTTAATGAAAGTAAAATAATATTTTGCCTAACCCAGCTAATATAAAAAATAAACACGTAAAAGGCAGCAAAAACATTAGGATCTTTGAAAAATCCCTGTAAGCGCCAAGTATCATATTGTACCAAAGTCCACCCGCTCAAATAAGCAACAAATACAACTACACCCCAAAAAAAAGCACCTAAAGATATAATTTTAACTAACATGTCTTCTTTGTTAATAAAGACAGAATAAAGCAGTATTCCAGTGAAAAAAATATAAGCAGTTTTTAAAAAATATGGCACTGTTATTGATAAGTGCTGGGGATCTGCAATCACACCCATTAACAAAAAAAAGCTAAACATTTGTATCTCTCTTTTTACAAAAATTCCTTTCCACTGGTTGCCGTAAAGTAAAAAAGAAACTCCCATTAAAATGTCAAAAGGCGCCGGTTCCCATTTGACTATTGGTAATAAAAACAGTGCTATCATTAATAAACTATATAATAACATCAGTAAATACCCCTTAAAATTTATTTATTTTTAATGCGGCCATGTATCCTTTAATTGTTTCTTCTGCAGCCCTGTCCCAGTTAAACTTCTCCTTGATATATTGTGCTAATGTTAAAGATCTCTCCGCAGCATATGCTGCCAAAACACTTTTGCGTATAGAAACTATATCTGTCGGATCACAATACCAGGCATACTCTTGAAAATATTCCGGAGCTGATCCTCTATTAGTAGAGACTATTTTACAGCCTGCCAGCGCAGCTTCTAAACTTGAAAGACCCGGAGTCTCTACCCAACTTGGCAAAACATGCACTTCAGCAGCTTTATATAAATCGGCTAATTCCTCAGCTGGCATCTCATCAAAATAAATAAAATTTTTATTGTTCCTGATTTTATCAATAAAAACATTAAAATACTTACGGTGTTTTGGACTCACACCGCCAACAAATACTACAGTTAATCCCGTATCTTTTAAGGCCTCGATTAAAGCTAATTGATTTTTTCTATTATCTATTCTAGCAACACATAAAACAAAATTTTTTATTCCATATTTTTCATAAAACCGTTCCGCTGATCCCGTAGAATAAATATTTTCAGCTGCATTAGGTACAACATGGCAATATGGTTTTAAAGGCGCAAAATCCTTATATATACATTCTTGTTCTAGTTTAGAGTTAGGCAAAATTACATCAACCATTTTTAAAAGTTCGCGTTGTTGTTTTATATACCCAGTAAAAGCTTGCCTTAAGTAGACTTTAGCTGATCTTGGTTGTAAAACTGACCGAGCTATGGCTTTTAATCTCTCTCTTGTGTCCAAATCGAATATATTATTTATTAATTTAAGTAAGCCTACTCTTCCTTTGGATTCAAACTCATCCAAATTAAAATATATGGTTGATAAAACTACAGGTTTTCTCCATTTTTTTGCATTTAAAGCTTGTATATAGGTATAACCTACCATAGTTAAGTTAAAAAGATGAACTACATCATAACTTTCCAGATTGGGTTCTAATTCTGTAGAAATATCTACAATATGCCCTAACCTTTCAAGGGCTTTTTTGGTCTGAAGCATTTGAACCGTTTCTCCACCTTTAATAATAAAAGGGTCTGGTCTGTTTTGCATTAAAATTTTCACTTACATTCCCTCCAAATTAATTCTCGGAGAATGGTGTGTATTCACTCCTTCAGTTCAATTATTTATAATATCTTTATAAAATTTCTGTAGTTTTATTTTATTTTTTTGCCAACTAAAATAGTTTTCATAAGTCTTTCTGGAATTATAACTTAATTGGTTATATAATTCTCGGTTGTTATACAAATCATTTAAAGCTTTTTCCAAAACATGTTTATTACCATATTTTACAATTAATCCCATTTTATGCTTTACAACCAATTTATCCATCCCAGTTCCTTCACAAACAATTATAGGTTTTCCTAACATCATTGCTTCAAATAATTTATTAGGACTCGAGTATCTATGATTTATCACATCTGGATCATAGGTTGCAAATAATACATCTGCTTGCGAACTTAATTCTAGTGCTTTTAAATAATCCAATCGACCATGAAAAATAATATTATTTGCATCCAATATTTCTTTTAAAATTAATTGTTCATCTCCTCCAAAACCTGCAATATCTAGATGCCAATTAGGATTTTTCTTTACTACATCAATCATTTCTAAAAGTCCTCGTTCTTTTTGTAAAATACCAATATAAGCAATACGAAATTTTTTATCTTTTTTATCGTATTTTAATTTTAACTCATTGAAAAAATCTGGTGGACTATTGTAAATAACAACAATACGTTTAGGATTACAACCATTTATCTGCTCTAAGCGATTTTCATCAGCAATTATTACACCGTCTACTTTATTAATAACGCAGTAGTCTATTCTTTTTATGATTTTTTTAATACTGTTTGGTACATTCCGAACCATATCTGCATAAAAATCAAAAATATCATAGATTACATTAACATTTTTTATAAATTTTATAAACATTGCAGGTAATACAGTATCAAAATCACAAGCATGTATAATATCATATTTATTGTTATTTCTAATAAGCCATTTAAATAAAGAAAACTGCCAAATAAGTAAATTGGCAAAATTTTTTAGACCCTTACCATATGGAGCTTTTATAGTTAAACGCTGAATTTCACCAAATTCATATTTTTCTTTAATAGGTAAATTACCAATTCTATCCCAACATACAATAGTAACTTGATAACCGAGTTCTGATAAACTTTGAGCTTCTTTTTCCACTCTCGGATCAGGAAAAACAGGATTAGAACGCAAAAAAACTACTCTAGTCATATTTTTCACCTTGGAAAATCATTTTTTAATTTATATTGTGGAATTGGCCATTTTATTAAATCTATAGTGTTTGTTAAAACGAAAAGATATGCCAGCCATTGATATATTCCTATCTTAACTGCACTTAAAATTCTTTTAACTTGTATCTTTTCATTGTGCAAAGTTTCTTCATCAGAATATATAATCTTTTTAATTATATCAACAATCCTATTACAACACATACCATCAACGGGCCCATAAACTTCTTCACATTCCTTTTTTACTATTTCCAAATTAAATTCCGCTCTATTTTGTAAAAGGAATATTAATTGTTCTGCTGATGTAACTACAGGTATATTTTTCATTTTTTCAATTTTAAATTCTTCTGGTATAGTAAATGGTTCAAATCTAAATACATTCTCTACTCCACATAAAATAGCTTCAAAAACACTGGTACTATTCCAGGTTAAAAAAACATTAATACATGGGAACCAATCATAAATACTCAAATCATTAATAATTTTAATATTTAAATTAAACAGATTACGGTTATCATTATGCCCAGGATGAAAACGGAAAATGATTTCAAATTCCTGAGACAAATTTAATGCTAAGTTATTTATAAACTTTATAGTTTCAGAATATGTTTCTCTTGCAATTTTTCTATACTGATAAAAATTAATTCCTCTTTTAGTTAAATTATTAACCTCATCGTCAGTTAGATTTGCTATACCAGCTAAATTATCGGCAAAAAGTATCCATTTCTTTTTAAAATCCAACCCATATTTTATTGCTAATTCCTTTTTCTTTTTATCAACATTACAATTAAAAAACTCATCTGTTCGTGGATTACCAGTAATAAAAATTTTTTCTCGTTCTACTCCAATAGTTAATAGTTTTTGTGCAAAATCCTGTCCCCAAGCTAAGTGATAAACTTGTTTTGATATTTTATCTTTAGGTAACAAAAATTTTATGGTTTCCTTCGTACCTATTTGCTCGTGATGTAAATTGAGTATCTTCATTTTTGGGTTTTTAATTTTAAAAATATAGCAATAATAATAGAAATCAATGTGGTCATACATCCATGGCATAATTACTAAATCAGCTTTTATAAATAATGCTTTAAAATATTCAAATACGATAGACAATACATATACTTTAACACTTAAAAATTCTTCTAACTTTTTCTTTAAAGATAATGCAACATATAATTCTCTATTTATATGCTCATAAAAAATAATAATTTTTTTTCTTCGTTGCATGTTATCCTCCAAAATAACATCTTATCAGTCTATCTGCCATGTTATTTTTTTTGCTAAGCTCATCTATTCGCTGTTTAGCTCTTTCTCCAATACCAAAACGTAGTTTCTCATCTAAAATTAACTTAATTATTCCATCAGCTAATTCATCAATATCTTCAGGTTTACATACTATTCCCTCAATATTATTTCTAATTAAATCTTTAACACCGGATACATCAAAGCAAACAGATGGTAATCCGGCAGTCATTGCTTCAACTAATGAAAGCGGCATACCTTCATTTCTTGAAGGTAAAATAAATATATCTGAAGCCAATAATAAATCAAATACATCATTTCTCCAACCTATAAAATTCACTTTTTCTACTAAGCCAAATTGAACAGTCAGTTGTTTCAAATACGGTAACATTGATCCTGAACCAACAACAAACAATTCAAAATTTCTATCAGAAATTTTTTCCTTGATTTTGGCTAAAGCCTTAAGTAATAAATCAAATCCTTTTTCTTTCTCTATACGACCAACCGCTATCAACTTAATAATTTGATTTTTACCGATGCTTTTTTTATATTCACTTTGTTTATTGTGAATATTTATATTAAAAATAATTGATATATTATTTGTATCTACTCCACGTTTATTTATTAAGAAATTCTTTACTTCCGAAGAAACTGCTATATAATGATCTGCGTTAAGATTAAACAATTTCTCAATCAAATAACTTTTTCTCCAAACTTCTTTGGAATGTTGAGTATGAAAATGCTTTATAGTAAAAAATTTTTTCATTAGGGACACAGCAATAAGCATTCTCGGGTCATGCGTATGAATTATATCTGGTTTATATTTTACAATTAGATTCTTTATTAATTTAAATCTATTAAAACTTAGCTTTGAAAAAAAATTTTTATTATACGGGATTAGTTTAACTTCATTTGAACATATATTTCTAAAAAAATCATTATAATACTTATCAGGAACAACTAAAATAATGTCTAAATTCTTATCTTTAGCTAAAGCCGTAACATAACTGCAAATAACCCTCTCAGCACCTCCAAAAGCTATAGCTTCAGATATATGCATGATTTTTACCAAACTGCTTTCCTCCTACTTTTCAGTGAGCTCTGTTCAACAAAAATATTGTTCGTAAAGTCCTAAACAGTATTTTTATATCTTCCCAGATTGACCAGCTATTTATATAAGCCAAATCATATTTTAACTTTTCCTCTACTGGTAAATCATATCCTGCGCTGACTTGAGCCAGTCCCGTTAAACCAGCTCGCATCAGATGACGCAATTCATACCCAGGAATTTTTTGCTGATAAATTGTAACAAATTCAGGTCTTTCCGGACGGGGACCTACCAAACTCATTTCACCTTTGAATACATTCCATAACTGCGGCAATTCGTCCAGCCTTGTTCGTCGCAACAACTTACCTATTCTGGTAATTCGAGGGTCATTTTTTGTTGCTAGAACTGGCCCAGTAACAGCTTCAGCATCAACTTGCATAGTGCGAAATTTATATAGCCAGAATATTTTCCCGCCAATCGTAACTCGTTGCTGACGGTAAAGAATCGGCCCTGGAGAATCAATTTTAACCAAAATGGAGATGATAATAAATAAGGGCAACAAAAGAAGCAATAGGGGCAAAGATATAATTAAATCCAGTAAACGTTTTAAGCCCTGCATCCTGACCTGAGGTCGCAGGATGATTCTTAATTCTGTCCCGGAGCGCTCCAGTTTTCCACCCAGAACCAGAAGCTGCTCTAAAGTTGGAATTAGTTCAACATTTTTCCCTTCCTGCCAAGCGGACAGGATCATAATAGCTTGTTCAGTTGGAGTCAAATGAGACGGCAGGCAAATAATGTCATTAAAATTGGACTTTAGCTGCTGATCACGATAGTGGCTACTTAACCACAATCCCAATAGCTGAAAGATAGAAGCTAATAGGAAGACTGTACGTGGAAAAGCAAAGGAACGCAGAAAAAAAGACAAGGCCATGCCACCTAACAACTGCAGAGCGACTACCAGGATAATTGAGGCCAAGCGCTCTTCCCGATCTAAACGTCGATAAGGAAGGAAATCATAGATATAAAGGAGCAAAAAACCCCACAAAGTAAGCCAGGGTAAGCTGGTAAGCAAAGATTCAAGGTTAGCCTGTTCGTAAGCACCGCTAAATCTCAGGTAGAAGGCTAATAAATATGAAACCGGAATTATCAATATTGCCATCTAATCACTTCCATAAAATATAATCTTGCATAATACTTAATACATTCGACATAAAACTAAAAAATCCTTTTTGAAAAACCATTTTATCCTATTAATTGCATTTTTCTGTAATCGAGTAGGAGGGGGTGATTATCCCCGTCTTCTCACACCACCGTACGTACCGTTCGGTATACGGCGGTTCACCAAGCTTGACGAATGCGATGATAACGTTCAGTTAAACTCTTTAGGCCCTGACTTTGCCAGTAGGCATTGTTCAGGGCGTTATTTAATTGTCGAAACATACGCCAGTAGCCTTTACGGGCATTAGCCATTATATGTAAAACTCGCTCCGGTAGGCCCAGGGCCCGCAGTTCACGGTATAGGGTTCGGACACGCTTCCATTGTTTCCAGACACACATCCGTAGCCTTCGCCTTAGCCATCCCTCGATTTCCTGGAATACGCTCGGCGTTTCCGCCAGCGCATAGTATCCTATCCAGCCTCCAAGGCAGGCTTTAATGCTCTTGATGCGGTTCGAAACCCTCTCGGCCTTGCTTCGAGAAGTTATCAACTTCTTCTCCAGGAACGATTTGGCATTCCCAAAAACCCGTTCTCCGGTTCGCTTGCTTTGAACATAGAAGTTACAGTAAGTAGCCCTGGGGAGTCTTATACCCAGGCCCTCTCAGAACCGGACGTGACCCTCTCAGCTCATCCGACTCCCATTATCCGCCCCAGAAAGAATCCCCATTTGCCGGTGGATAAACAAATTTAGGTTCCCTTCTGCAATTTTGACCGTGCCATCAGGCATTTGAAACGGTGCCTTGAGCCATCTCTGAATGTAGAGGACGACCCACGGATTGTCGGTGTGCCTGCGGACTGCCTTCATCAGCAATTCGTGGTCGATATTGTCAAACAGCCCCCTGATGTCAAAATCCAGTACCCAGTCGTACCTCCAGCACCGCTGCCGGTGACAGCTAGGGCATCAGCGGCCGATTTCCCCGGTTGGTATCCATAGGAGGCCGCACCAAAGTAGGGTTCAACTTATGGCTCGAAGTAGATTATCGCCACCATCTGCGCCATCCGATCGGCCACTGTGTGGGCACGCCAAGTATGCGAGTACCCCACTTTTCTTCGGAATTTTCACTGCTTTAACCGGTGGAGGGAAATAGCTGCCGGAAGACATTCTGTTCCAAATCTTATAGAGGTTGTTCTTCAAATCTGCCTCAAAAGCTTCCAAACTTTCATCATCAATTCCAGCAGCGCCCTTGTTAGCTTTTACTCTCTGGAATGCCTCCAGTACCATTAACTTGGAGATTTCATAAGGCTTTGTTTTGCTCATTGGTTCCTCCCTTGCGGTTGACCGCTGTTCAAAACCGGATAATACAATCCCTTCGCTTCACACCCATTACGGGAGCTTCATCACTACTGCGGATTGTTCCGCCCCTGCGTTTCGCGTCGATACTTTCGTCCTTACTGGTCCTCCGCTTGGAGTTTTCTCTTGGCATCGAAGTGCAGGTTCCCACGTTCCTCACAGAAGCCTGTACTAATTTCACGCCAACTTCATGCCGGTCATCATCTGGTCAGTAAACAGATTTCTTCCAGCCTTATCCCAAGTTAACTACTACCCCCTGGTTTTGATGACGTCCCTACGCTTTCGACACGTTATCAGAGGTCTAGCCTCGTCTTTTCCTTAACGCTCACTAGCGTGGCTTTTGGCCAAAGCTCCTTGTGGAGTACCTTCATCGGTGTCCATTACTACCCCGTTGACCATTACTCCGGCCTGAAGATAGCGGCGGATAAGTTTTAGTACCCGCTTGCCTTTGACTTTGCGGACAACACGGGCCATCAAGATGTCATAGTTTACCCGGTCGAAGAATTTCTCCAGTTCCATGTCTACCACCCAGGTGTATCCTTCCTCTGCGTACTTCCTTGCCTGTCTGACCGCATCATGTCCCCTGCGTCCGGGTCTGAACCCGTAACTGAAGCGGTTTATAGGGTCCCGTGAGAAGTTCTTCCCTAATTCTGTCCCAGTGCTCCCGTACATAGTCCCTGAGGTCTTTTATCGTGACCTGGTCAATTCCTGGAGCACCTTTGATCACCTCTACCCGTCTTAGAGTTGCCAGCATGTTCTGTCTGGCCACAACCTTCTCCTTCTGACCGTTACCATCACTTTCGCGGGATGTGTTCCCGGGTTGTGCCGGAGTTACACTCGGCCCTCCATGGGTCCCCTGTGGATTCACCACTTCCTCCCCATGGCAGGCCCCATATGGGTTTTTCTGCTGTCTTTGAGTCTCTCTCGAACGTACCAAGCCAAGCCCTCACTTCGTGTTCGGCCCTTCATCAGGATGGTGACCCTTGTCTTAAGCTACGGCTACTGCTACCTTCGCCGTTCGGGACTTTCACCCTATAGACAACGCCCATGCCGGGCGCACAAAAAAACAAGGGGCTTAGCCCCTTGTTGTTATTCTTTCACTACAAAGTCAATCATGCCATCCGTCGGTGACTGATATTTTCCATCTTTGTCCAGGAATTCATAGACCCGTACATTATCTCCGCTGGAGACTCCAGTAATCGGAGTAATGTTCTTACCTCCAGATTTATCAAAGTATTTAACCTTGGAGGCAATGCCAATCCGCTGGTTCCCATTAGTCATGGTGATAATTACCTTGTCGCCTACGGTTTCAACTTTCTCTACTGTTTCCAAACCACCCATTTCAACTAGTCCATTTGCAAAATTCAATTTAGTTCCATCTGCATTCAGTTTGAAAATAATAGGCTGGTTAGAATAGGTAAAACTTGCTACATCCAGTGTGTATTGCTTTTCGGTACCATCGATGTTGATTTTAACCGCATAGTCTCCGCCACCGATACCGAACTTACTGCCTACAACAACACCCCACTTATAGTCGGAAGCAACGGCGGTAGTAGAATCCAAGAAGACATATTTAACTTTGGAACCATCAATAACTATTTTAGTATTAGTTAGATTTTGTGCTACATAATCTTCAGCATTATCCCACGTTACATATTCAGTTTCATCAAGATAAGCTGTAGAAGAGCCACCACCCAATTTCTTGGACTTGATAACCTTGGTGTCACTGGTAATAATGTAAGGTGTACCATTTACATAAAGTACATTTGTATCTTTATCTATATTAGTTGGTGTTTTTATCGTGTTACTATCTATAGCAACAACCTTTGATACTTTACCTGAGTCATTTAAAGTAATTTTGACCAAGTCTTTAGGATTGATTTCAGCAGTATCGGGACTAGTAATAACAGTACTCAGACCTACATATCCATTAGCCATATCGCCAACAGTGCTGTAGTCATCGTTATCAACTTCATATACCAGCATGGTACCATCAAACTTGGTTACCTTGATATAGGTCTTGGTGGAATTGGTGTTTCCACTATAAGTAGTTTCTTTGGTAATATTTCTGACCAGAACATCAAATGTCTTGCTGGTAGCTTCCTTGTCACTGATAACATAGGCTGCCTCACCATTCAGACCCAGTTTCACAGTAACATTCTGGCCAACCAGGTCATCGTTCAAGTTAGCAGTTGTAGCTACGCTGAAGGAATCGCCGTTATTCGTTGTATATTCAGCGGTTCCATTAGTATATACAGTTTTATCGCCAACAACCAGTTTTACATTGTTGCCTGCTGCATCAGCAACAGAGGTCAGCTTACCGCTTACAACAGCATCTGTAGCTGCGATCAAATATTTGTCACCATTATAATAATAAGATACTACATCGCCAACCTTGATGTCAGCTAGAGTTGCCTTTTTACCGTTCTTGAAGATCTGGATATAGTCTTCATCCTTATCCTTTAAGGAAATGGAGCTACCAGACCGCTTGAAAGTAATTTTCTTGTTAGCAGCATCAATTTCTTTTACGTAGTCAGTGTTGGGATAAGCAAACTTAATAAACTTAATAATCTTGCCTTTATCATCCAGTACAACTTTTACTACATCACCATTATTAACATTGGAACCAAGTACTGCCGGTGTTCCTGCAGCAAAGTTGTTGTAGAGGGTTACAGAAGAAGCAAGTTCTTTTTCACCCTTACCATAGAATACAACTTTATTACCACTAAAACTCTTAATCTTATCAGTAAAGATTTCTTCCTCATCAGCCTTAACAGCAATTACATCATTATCCTTGTTAAACCAGACTTTTGTTTTCAGACCATAGAAGTCAAAAGGATTTACTGTACCTACAAGGTCATAGACAGAACCATTGACGCTGATTTGGTCTGCAGCAACACCATCGTGAACTACAGAAGCACCCACAGCCATGTCTTTTTTCTCGGTTACTTTCAGTTTCAGTTCCAGCAGGGTTTTGGTGGATTCTTCGTAAGTCTTGGTGTCACCATAACCTTTTTGTTCCAGCGGTTTTACATCCAATGCATCATCAGCGATAACGAATACATCTCCCCGTTTAGCAGGAGCATTGAAGTTGTCAATGGAAACATTGTCCAACAAGCCGAGAGCTGATGCCTTGGAGATATACTTGGTCGGCCAGGTTCCAGTCAGAACAGGCTCATAACCCAGCACCCGTACCATCATGGCAATGGCTTCAGCAGCAGTTACATTCGCATCAGGTCTGAATTTACCATCGGGATAACCGGTAATGATCCCCTGGTCAACTGCTACATTAATATAACCAGAGGCCCAGTGATTGGCAGGTACATCCTTGAACTTGGTAGGTCCTTTTGCATACTGAGCAGCCGCTTCCAGCCCCAGGGCCCGTACGGCAATAGCGGCATATTCAGCCCGGGTGATGTTCTGTTCCGGTTTGAAGCTGCCATCAGCATAACCCTTAACCAGACCTACGCCATTCAGACGATTGATGCTGTCATCCACGGAAGCGAATGCCATGCCGGTGGAACCGAACAGCATGGTGGCGGCCACAAAAGTAGCCATAGACTTCTTGATTCTCATTCTTTTCATATCCCCCTTTACACTTCTTTTTTTATTTAATCTTTTCAGTCCCCCTGTAGCCATTAGGCTACATTTTCCATTATAGCCAGCAACGGCAGTCCAGTCAATGGCTTTAATTTAAATTTCTGCTACATCAACCATAAAACTGAACCCCTGTCCTGACGTTATATAAATACGTCAGGCAGGGGTCTTTTTTTGGGGGTCGGAGGAAAATTTTTTATAAATTTTTCTTGGCTGCCACTTTTGCCATGATCGCCGCCGCTTCCGCCCTGGTCAGCAGCCGGTTGGGATAAAACTTCCCCTGCTTGTCCAGGGGCATCAGCTCACTAACCACTACCTTCTGGATCGAAGTTTTAGCCCAGTGACGGTTGCTATCCTTTACATACGGCATTTTGGTACCCGCCCTGGGCATCAGTTCCGGAAAATTGCGGGCCAGGTAATAGGCCAGCTCGGCTCTGGTGACACCCTGGTTGGCACCATAATAGGTGCGACTGCGGGCCGGGAGCAGCTTTTTCTCTGCTGCGGTTACCATCACCCTGGCCAGCGGATCGCTGGCCTTCACATCTTTGTATTTTGCCTTTGTGTTACTGAGGGGCACTCCTTTGGCCCTGACCAGAAACAGGGCCAGATCCCTGCGGGTCAGGGCAGCTTTGGGCCTAAAGGTGCGATCGGCATTGCCCTGCATCCAGCCCAGCTTGACTGCCTTGATTATGGCCACTTTTTCCGGTATGGCAGCTATATCTTTGAAGTTCAGCAACAGTTCGGCCAGCTGTTGCTGTAAGGCTGTGCTTCTTACCAGCAACTGGTCCAGATTCTGTTGCAGTGCGTCCATCTGGTCAGCCAGAGGCGTTAGCCCTTCAGCCACCTGTTTGTCAACATAGCTCCTGGTTACCAGCGGGTCACTGGCATCCCCCGGCCGGGCCCAGGCTACAGCCGTATTTGTTCCGAGTATTGCCAGGGCAATTATCAGGGCCATTCTCTTTTTCATTGGGCTTTGCTCCTCTCTACTGTAGTTTTGCCAGGGCCTCCACCACCCATAAACGGGTGGCCGGGGCATCGGGATTGAATTTGCCGCCCGCTTCCACCGGAATCACCCCTGCTTTAGTCAGATAATCCACATAAGGCCGGGCCCAGTGTTTGGTCATATCGCTGTATTTAGGCGCCGATTGCACTGCTATCAGTGATTTGGCATAGGCCCGATAGATGAGCGCAGCCGCTTCCCCTCTAGTCACCTGCCGGGTTGGCCTGAAGGTATTGTCAGGATAACCGGTAACCAGTCCGGATAGTTTAGCAGTGGCGATATACTGATAAGCCCAGTAGCCGGAATACACATCTTTAAAATAGATTTTCCGGGTAGTTAATGCTAATTTTTTCGCCCTTACCAGCAGGGTAGCCATTTCACTCCTGCTAATCGGTCCATTGGGCCTGAAAGTACCATCCGGATAACCTTTGATCAGACCAAGATGGTATATCCGGGCAATAGCCGGGCTGTACTCCGCCTGATAAACATCGCTGAAGGGCACCAGTTGTTTTTGGGCACTGACAGTACGCTGTAATAAATCATCCAGTTTGCTATCTACAGACGCCAGAGTCTGCGCCATAGGATTGAAGTTTTCTGAAATCACCTTCATTACATAGCTTTTGGTTACCAGTGGGTCAGCCGCATCCCCGGGCCTGGCCCAGCCGCTCTTGCTTAATCCCAATCCAGCCATGATCAGTAGAAAAGAGAGTGCTAGAATCCTGTTTTTCCGCAAAACAAAAACCCCCTTTCCCTGTTATTTCAACAGGCGGGGGAAGAATTCCTGCCATTCCCGGGGAGAAATGGCCCGGTATTTTACACCATCAATATAGAAATCCTTACCCTGAACGGCTTCCTTGTAAGTTCGTTCCGGTCCGATTTGCCGGTAGAGGGAATAATATTGCCAGAGCTCCTGCATGGTCAGATTGGTATCTACAGCCCCGATCAGTAAATAGGCCAGCCGGGGCAGTTTCCACCATTCCTCCGGTTGACGGAGCTTGGCACTAAAAGCTCTCACCACTTGCTGATCATCATGTCTAATCCCCAGCCGGGTTTGCTCAAAGGCCGTTGCCATGGTAATCTCTTTTCCATTGATGGTGGTGGGTCCAACCAGTTCAGACATGCTGGCAAAAGCTTTCTGCTCAATCGCTACATACTTGCTGAGCGGTAGGCCCAGATAGGTACTTACCGCTGTTAGTACCGCCGTCCGGCCTTGAGCAGCAAACATCTCTCCCACCGTTTGCGGTAGCCCCCGGCTGCCCGGCCCTCCGCGGTGACTGGCATAATAGGCGAAGACAGGGACGGTTCCGATCACCGCTTTGCTGCCATCAGCTCTCATGACCAGAATAGTAAGAGCTTTTAGTTCTCGGCCATTATGCCAGAAAATAGCTACTGGTTCATTGATAGATTGTTCACTGCTCCAGCCGGTTGCAGCACCAGAAATGTTCAGAATAACGACCAGCACCATCCCTATCCAGATTCTTCTGCTAATCTGCATTTAAATCACCAGAACACAGGTTAACCAGCTGGAACAGTTTTTATTCCCGCAGAATAGCTATTTTTGCGGTTTCAACTGTTGATACAACATTTCTGCCAGACCAATCCCACCGGCCTTGCTCATCTGCATCGCCAGTTCCCCATCCAGCATATCCCGAAAGATCTCCTCTCCATTATCTTCCGGGAACAGTCCTCCTTTGGGAACAGTAGCCCGCATCCTCTGCAGGAGCTGGTGTAAAAAGAGAGCCTCCATCTGCTGGCAGGCCCCTTTCAGCTTCTTAT
Organism: Carboxydocella sporoproducens DSM 16521; assembly: GCF_900167165.1. Lineage (NCBI taxonomy): Bacteria > Bacillati > Bacillota > Clostridia > Eubacteriales > Clostridiales Family XVI. Incertae Sedis > Carboxydocella > Carboxydocella thermautotrophica. The sequence goes on from NZ_FUXM01000009.1 coordinate 51,936, forward strand.
CATCAGCGCTTTTGGCCGCCTGTTCCAGCACCCGGGCAAACTCCTGCCCTTCACCCGGAACGGTACTCTTGACCGCTTCCCGGGCCAGTTTCAGCGGGGAGGGCCCACCGATACCATTAACTGTCACCGGCTATCCCTCCTTAACGTTTGAGCTGGTTGGCGACCTGCATCATATCATCAGCGGTCTGGATCGCCTTGGAATTCAGCTCATAAGCCCGCTGGGCCATAATCATTTTCACCATTTCCTCAGCCACCTGGACATTGGAAGTCTCAATAAAACCACTCATCACCCCTGCCTGGTCTTCAGACACGGTTTCCGCCGGACCAGAGGCAGCGGTGGGGAAATACAGGTTCTGGCCCCTCTTCTCCAAACCCTGCGGGTTGGTAAACCGCACCCGGCGAATCAGGCCCACTTCCTGGGTCAGAACGAATTTGCCATCATCCCCTACATCCACCTGAACTACCCCCTTGTCCACTTCCGGCAGGGAGGAACTGACCAGCCTGGCGGGTTTAAACCCCCCATTGCCATCAGCAACCTGCAGGGAGGTGACAATATTGCCTTCACTGTCCACCTTGAAACTGCCGGCCCGCACATAGGCTTCACTGCCATCGGGCATTTCTACCTTGAAATAGCGGTCTTTGGGCGGATTGGGCTGACTGTCTGATGGTTGCCATTGTTCAAAGTCGCCGGTGAAAAATCCAGTGCCATTATCCACCAGAGTCTTGGCATCCTTAAGAATATAAATATCTGCTGATACTGCAGTTTTCCTGGGCATGACAATACTGCCATTTTCCGCAATGGATACCGCTTCCGGATCGCTGATCAGCACCTCATCGGCCGTCTTGTTCTGCAAGGACAGCTGATAGCCATCTACTGTTACAATCCGCCCTTCACTATTAATTTTGAAGGAGCCATCCCTGGTATAGGCGACCTGGCCGTTGGGCAGACGGATTTCAAAAAAGGTGTCATCGGTTAGTGCCAGGTCAAAGGGATTATTAGTAGCCTGCAGATTGCCCTTGCTGAACTCTGTCCTGATCCCGGCCACCCTTACCCCCAAACCCAGCTGGAAATTGATCGGGGAAGTGGTCCCATCAGCCAGCACCCGGCCGTTTTCCCGCAGATTGGCATAAAGCAGATCCTGAAACTCCACTGAAGTCTTTTTGTAACCGGTAGTATTGACGTTTGCCAGGTTGTTGGCGATATTGTCAATATTGGCCTGCTGGGCCGTCATACCGCTGGCCGCTGTCCATAAAGTCCGTATCATTCCGACTCCCTCCTTATACCCTGCCTACTTCATTAACAGCTTTCTCCAGAAGCTGGTCTTCCGCCTGAATGGTTTTTTGCCCGGCTTCATAGGTCCGCATAGCCGTCAGCATATTCACCATTTCCAGTACCGGATTGACATTGGACTGTTCCAGAAAACCGGGACGCAGCACCGGTTCCGCCAGCGGGGTTGCTCCTGTCCCCTGGAAGAGGGAGTCCCCCAGTTTCTGCAGGGCCTGGGGATTGGCAAAAGTCACCACCCGCAGCTTTCCTACCGGCTGACCATTGGCTGTTACCTGTCCCTGTTCATCAATAACCACCTTGCTGCCGGGCTGAACCCGAATCAGTCCCCCCTGCCCCAGCACCCGGTAACCGGCAGAGGTGACCAGGTACCCCTGTTCATCCAGCTGGAAAGCGCCATTGCGGGTGTAGGCCTCTCCGGCAGGAGTCTGAACCACGAAAAAGCCATTCCCGGCAATAGCCACATCCAGCGGTGCCTCCGTCTGGCGCAAGGGTCCCTGGGTAAAGATAGGCAGCACTGCCTGCAAACGGGCACCTGTGCCCAGCCCACCTACCAGCGGCCGTACATCCCCTTTATCCGCCCCCGGAATTCCCGGGTCATTGAGCCGGCTCAGCAGCAACTGGGGAAAAGCTTCAACGACAGTCTCATCTCGCTTGAAACCGGCTGTATTGACATTGGCCATGTTATTGGCGATGGTGTCCATGCGTTTTTGCTGGGCCACCATCCCGGACGCTGCTGTATATAATCCTCTGATCAAACCAACCCCTCCCCCGCTTAAATCCGCTTCAGTTCCGTCATCATCTTGACCAGCAACCTGGCAGCCTGGGCCTTGGTAATAGCCGCCCGGGGTGCTAACACTCCCGGTTTCACCCCATTGATATAGCCCTTTTGCAGAGCTACAGTTATGGCATTTTTAGCCCACCAGGGCACCTGGGCCCAATCCCTGAACCCGGGGCTGGTCCCACCATCCCTGGCAGCAGCCCAGTTACCGGCCCGGCTGAGGATGGTCATAAACTCCGCCCTGGTTACCGTACCATAAGGGTTAAAACGCCCATTGCCTGTACCTTTCATGTAACCAGCCCTGATTACCGCCTGAATATACGGGTAACGGGCATCACCGGTCGACAAATCGGTAAAGTAAAGATAATTATTGTTCAAGGGCTGCAGTCCCAGCGCCTTAGCCAGAATTACTGCCAGCTCGGCCCGGGTCAAGGCCCGGTCAGGACGAAAAGAGGTACTGCTGTCCGGTGACATGATACCACGAGCCAGCAGGGCTTCGATATCCTCCTGGGCCCAGTGGCCCTCTACGTCGGCATAAACCCTGACATCGGCCAGCACCGCATAAACTCCATTCCCCGGCAGCCAGGCAGTTACTGTTCCTTTGCGGCTGTCTGCCACTCCCGCCAGCGGCTCCCAGTTCCCATCGCCATTATAGCGATAGAGGTCCAGGCGCCGACCCTGCTCCGAACTGAGACCTGGCGCGGTTTTAACCGTCAGAGTTACCCCCTGTTCCCCCAGTCCTTCGATACTCAGCACCGGTCCGGCAAAAACCCGACCACCTCCGGAAATAGTATAGTCCCGGGGATTTTCGCTCCTGACCCGCAGGTATTCATTGCCGCTGAATACCCCGGGCGGTACCGTCAATTGAACCATTCCGCCCCAGAGTTTGAAGTTACCGCCGCTGATAGCAGGCTGCAGGCGGATACTGGCCCCTGTTTGCGGTTGTTCAATATAGTAAATATCAATACTCTTGCTTAAAGTTAAATTTGCCGTCTTTACTTCAACTTTAACAGTATTTTTGCCAGGCTTCAACAGGATATTGTCTGCAGTAAAGTACCCCCTGGTATTGAAAGAATATTTATTTTTGTTGACCACAGCCTCCAGTCCGCTATAATCAGCCAGGCCGAGCAGATGCCCACTGATACTGATAACATTGCTATAGACCTTGCTGCCCGAACCAGGACTGTCAATAACCAGCTCCGGCTTGCCTGCATATTTGACCTGAATCTCAACTGTAACCGACCGGTTGCCTTTGCTGCCCACCAGAGTGATTTTATCGGTCTTATCATTGACCACCAGGGTGTAGCTGAAACTGTTACCACTGACAGATACCTGCTGGTCATTGATTAGCAGCTTGTCCACATTCCAGGCCTTCCCCTTGACCACCACAGTGTTACCATTAATTTGTTGTCCCGGACCGGGTTCAGTTACCTCCAGTGCCGGACTGTCATCATACCAGACGGTCAGGTTTTTTTCCCGGCTATCCCCTTCGGAGTCCACTGCTGAAACCTTAATGTTATTTGCGCCCGGTTTCAAGCCGGACAGAGTCAGATTGAAGGTATTTACTCCGGTGGTCACCGACTGCTGGCTGCCATTGAGATATACCGCTGCCAGCACTCCTTCCGCCACTTCTCCCGTCAAGTTGAGAGATGAGGCGCGCACCAGCCCCTGATCTGCCGGCTGGTTGATGGTAATCACCGGCAAGCCATCGGCGTAAAACAGGTTGAGATACTTTTTGAGCGTCTGACCTGATATTCGTGCCACCAGCTCGATCCGGTTGGCACCCGGAGTCAACTGGATCTGGGTGATCCAGGAACCGTCACTGCCTACACTAACGGTATTGCCGTTAACTGTCAGCTCTGTACTGCCTCTGAGATAGCCCCTGACATCAATCTGACCAGTGGTTACCCTTGCTCCCTCCAGTGGGCTTTCCACCACCAGGGCCACCTCTGCCCCCTGACTTAACGCTGAGCCTGTCCCCAGCCAGACCAGCAGCAACAATATCAAACTTAGCCAGCGCTGCCGCTTCACTCTCCATCACCACCGCTTACAGCACTTTCCGATAGGACCGGTTGTTTTTGGCTACTACATCGTAGTTAACCAGGGCTTTCCCTGTTCCTAGGGCTACACAGGAAAGAGGATCATCGGCAATATAGACCGGCAGGCCTGTCTCCTTGCTGATCAGGGTACTGAGGCCATGCAGGAGAGAACCTCCCCCCGTCATGACAATTCCCTTGTTCATTATATCTGCCGCCAGCTCCGGCGGGGTTTTTTCCAGCACTTCCTTGACCGAGCTTACTACCTGTTCCACCGCTTCCTGCAGTGCTTCATAGGTATGCTGGCTGGTTACCTGCACATTCTTGGGCAAACCGGAAACCAGGTCCCGACCGCGAATCTCGTAAACGCTGTTATCCCGTTTGGCGGCCGGATAGGCAGTGCCGATCTGGATTTTCAGCTCTTCTGCCGTCCGCTCTCCGATCATCAGGTTGAATTCTCGCCGAATATAGCGCATAATAGCCTCATCAAACTTGTCTCCGCCGACCCGCAGGGATTTGCTCACCACTATGCCCCCCAGGGAAAGAACGGCAATATCGGTGGTACCCCCGCCGATGTCCACCACCATGGAGCCACTGGGTTCGGAAATCTCAATCCCTGCCCCCAGGGCTGCTGCCAGGGGTTCCTCAATCAGCGCCGCCTGCCTGGCCCCGGCCTGAATGGCGGCCTGTCTGACTGCCCGTTCCTCTACCCCCGTTACACCGGAGGGAATACACACCATAATGCGGGGCCGGAAAAAAGGCAAAATAAATTTGCGGCCGACGGCTTTGTTGATAAAATAGCGCAGCATTTTTTCCGTTACGTCATAATCGGCGATAACACCGTCCCGCAAAGGGCGAATAGCCACAATATTGCCCGGGGTCCGCCCGATCATGCGCCGGGCTTCCTCCCCGACAGCAATCACTTTGCCGGTATCCTTGTTGATGGCGACCACAGAGGGTTCGTGCAAAACAATCCCTTTCCCCCTTATATATACCAGCACACTGGCAGTGCCCAGATCCACACCGATATCCATGCCGAAGCCGAACATTCTCTTCTTTTCCCCTTTCAAATATTCTATTACGCCCAGTTTCGTCTAAATATAATTTATTTCTACTAAAAAGGGGAAAATCCTCTTTTTCTTACTGTTATTCAGCATTTTCCTGATATTTTTTTCTGGTCGCCTCCCCGCCCCGAATATGACGTTCTGCCTTGTTGTTTTCCAGGATTTTTTTGACCTGGGCTGCCAGGCGTTTATTAATGGTCGGTAACCGCTCGGTTATATCCTTATGCACGGTGGATTTGCTGACGCCGAAGACCTGGGCTGCCTGCCGCACCGTTGCCCCCGACTCCAGAATATAATTGCTGATATCCAGGACCCGTTTCCTGATGTATTCTTGCATCCCGTCCTCAACCCCCCTACAGCCATTGCTAATAGATATATATGCTGCAGGGAATGAGAAAAGAAGCCACTTGTCGGGTAATATAGCAAAAAGCCAGGTTGATAGCGTCTCAAAGTGCTAACCTTTTCTTAAAACCGCACGATAGCAATAGAGTCGGCCATATAGATCACTAAAGACTGCGTCATCTGGCAGTGTAAGTGAAACAGATCCATTAAATTTTAAGCCAACTTCAGTGATTATGTTTATGAAAGTATCTAAATTAATCGTTGGGTAGTCGAAAGTCAAAATAATTAAGCCTGTATCTTTAAGGGTCCTTTTAAATTCTTTTAGAATAGACTGCATCACCTTCGTATTTAAGTGCTCCAGGACGGAAATGCAGAATATCTTATCAAATTTTCCCTTTTCATAAGGAAGTTTAGCCAGATCCGCTTTAGCAAAGTGGATGTTATCAAAGTGACGTAAGGGAAATTTAGTGACCTCTTCTTGACCAAAGTCCGCTTCAATCTCCTGGAGGATAGCGGTGGATGACAAAATGCGTTCGTCAATGTCACAGGCATGCACTTCGCGACATGTATCGGAAAGAAAGAATTTAAAGGGATGACTAATACCGCAGCCAGCATCAAGTACCGTATCACTGGATTCAACAAACTTACTGGCCCAGGGGTATTCATAACAACGGCTCCACCATGCTGGGGGGAGAGTAAAGATGAATTCTTTCATTTTGGGATCTGATTGACGAAAAAATCGTGATTCAAACCTGTCATCCATAGCTTATGACTCCTTTCAAGCGAAACTAACCGGGCTCTTGGAGCGCCTATTGTTACAGATTATGTTCAATATTCGAAGAACGTTTCATCAAAGGAAGAATAAAAAAAAGGCAACCAGAACGGTTGCCAAGAAAGGGGATAGGGGATATGAAAAGAATGAGGGTAGCTTGTTAAGGGAAGATAACCGCAGGATTCACCGCTTCTCCCCGCTGGCTGGCAGCAAAATGGAGCAACTCACCCGGTGCTACCAGGCCTAAGACCTGGCCGCCTTCCACCCGCTGACCCATTCGCACCTTGATGCCCTGCAGGTTGCCATATACCGTTTCCCAACCCTGGGCATGGCTCAGGACCAGTTCCGGTCCTTCACTGCCATCGCGAATGGTCTTGACCTGACCGGGCCACACCGCCCGCACCAGGTTATTGTTTTCCGCCGGGCGGATATCCACCCCGTGGTGGAAACGGTAGTCCCCGAAAACCGGCCAGTAAATCTGGCCATAGCCGAAAATAAGTTGTCCACCTGCCAGCGGAAATCTGGGAGAGGGGAGTTCCTTCCCTACTATATTATTCCCCACCTGTGTCCGGGTGTATACCTGGTAGCGGGAAATTTTTTTCTTTTTTTCCTCCCGGGACCGGGCAGGCTCTACCGCCCGCTTAGCTTGCGTTTCCTCTCCGGTTTGCCGGGCCAGCACCGTCGCCGGTTTAACCCATGTGGCAGTGCTGCTCAGGTCATCCTGTACCGCCCGGGTCACAGTTACATGATCCTGATAAGTCCGGTTAAACCACCAGGCATATGTACCCGCCAGGACCAAGCCAGTAATAGCTATCCCCCAGATACTCCAGCCCAGCAGCCAGCGCCGCCGCCAGTTCTTTTGCCTTTCCAGAGCATCCGGCCACCAGGGCCAGTCGATAATTTTTCTCCACCAGCTCATAAAAACCACCTCCTTATCCTTGATTTTTCCCTTTTTTTATATCTCTTAAACATAAAGCAAAAGAAAAACAGGTGCCTTAACGGACACCTGTAAAGCATGCTTGCAGTTTAGACAAATTCAGTTCATTCATTGTTTTGACTACCAGATCCGCTGCCGGGAGAGTTGCCTTATCGCCTACACCGACCGCTACCATCCCGGCAGCCTTGATAGCAGCAATCCCGGCTGCAGCATCCTCGATTCCCAGACAGTTTCCCCCATGCACCTGCAGCTGTTCGGCAGCGGTCAGGAAAATCTCCGGATCGGGTTTGCCTTTTTTTACTGCGCCCGCATCTACAATTACATCAAAATACCGGGTCAGTTGCAGTTTCTCCAGCACCAGCGGCGCATTTTTGCTGGCTGAAGCCAGAGCGATCTTGATCCCATGAGCCTTCAACTCCTGCAGCAGGGCCAGCACCCCTGGTGCCACCGCCGCCGGCGTTAGCTGCTCTAGCAGCTCCAGATAATACCGGTTTTTCCTGGCGATCCACTCTTCCTTTTCCGCTTCCGCCGCGGTTTTGCCATTGGCCTGCAGGATAATCTCCAGGGATTCCTTGCGGCCAATCCCTTTCAGCTGTTCATTCAGGGCCCGGTCAAAGGCCAGCCCCAGCTCCTCGGCCAGCCGCTTCCAGGCCAGGTAGTGGTATTCGGCGGTATCAGTGATTACCCCATCCAGGTCAAAAATCACCGCCTCCAGGCGGGGCTTGATACTGACCGCCACCGGCCGACCAGCGAGCAGCTGCAGCTCCTGCTGTCGATGGTAGATGGTCAGGGGTTCTCCTGTCAGTAAAGTATAGACTGCCTCTTCGGCTGTCACCTGCACCTGCAACAGGCGGTGCTGGAACCGGACTTTGAAGCTATAGCCCTCCCATTTCTCCGGTATAATGGGATTAAAGTAAAGCTTGCCGTCATATTCCCGCATGCCGCCAAAACCGCAGACCAGGGCCAGGCGGGCCCCGGCCATGGCCGCCATATGCAGACCATCCTTGACATTGCCATGGTAATCATCCAGATCTAGGCGGGCGGTCTGCATAAAATAATGATAAGCCTTGTCCTTGTACCCGATCTCAGCCGCCATGATGCTGTAAATACAGGGCGAGAGAGATGAATCATGGGTGGTCAGGGGCTCGTAATAATCATAGTTGCGCTTTTTCTCCGCCAGGGAGAAACGGTTGCCCTGCAGGAAGAGGGCCAGTACCACATCAGCCTGCTTCAGCACCTGATGGCGATAAATCACCAGGGGGTGATAGTGGAGCAACAAGGGGTATTTATCAGCCGGAGTGCCGGCAAAATCCCAGACCGCCTTGTCCAGGAAGGAATCATCCTGGGCCAGAATGCCCAGTTCTTCATCATAGGGAAGGTACATAAGCCCGGCTGCTCGCTGCCATGCCGCCACTTCCTCAGGCTGAAGCCCGATTTTGGCCGCCAGGACCTGGTACTGCTCCGGATATTCCCTCTGCAGCCAGTTCGCCATGCGGGCAGCGAACTCCAGATGGTCTTTGGCCATCAGGTTGGTATAGGCGTTGTTATTGACAATGGCGGTATACTCATCCGGGCCGGTTACCCCGTTGATACAGAAGCGGTTGCCTTTTCTGGGGATATAATCTCCCAGGTCGACCCAGAACCGGGCGGTTTCAAACAGCATTTCCGCCCCGGCCTGCAGGAAAAACTCCAGATCCCCGGTGGCCTGCAGATATTTTTTCAGGGCATAGATGACGGCAGCATTGATATGATACTGGGCAGTACCGGCCGGATAGTAAGCGGAAGTCTCTTCCCCATCAATGGTCCGCCAGGGGAAGAGGGCCCCCCGCTGGGACATTTGCCGGGCCCGCTCCCGGGCTTTGTTCAGAATGTGATAGCGATAGGCCAGCAGCGACCGGGCAATTTCCGGACTGGTATAGAGGAAAAAGGGCAGAATATAGATTTCCGTATCCCAAAAATAGTGGCCTTCGTAGCCTTCACCAGTCAGACCTTTGGCTCCGATATTGGTCCTGCCATCCCGGCCAGCGGATTGCAGCAGCTGGAAGGCATTGAAACGCAGTCCCTGCTGCAGGGCGGCATCCCCTTTAATTTCAATATCTGCTACTTGCCAAAAAGCAGCCAGATACTGGCGTTGCTCCTCTGCCAGGGCAGTAAAGCCGAGGTTCCTGGCTTCCTCTACAGTTGCCTGAGCGCGAGTCAGCAATTCCCCTTCCGGATAATCCCGGGAGGTATAATAGGCCAAATATTTCTCCAGTCTCACTTTTTCCCCCTGCTTCACCGGCAGGGTATAGCGAAAGCCCACCAGTTGTTCTGCTTCAACCTTTTCCCGCTTTCCTTCCCGGCTGGCCTCTATCGCATTTTCCATAGCACAGACCAGGGCAAAGGCGGTAGTTTTGGTTCGTTGACGGAGGGCGGCAAAGTCACCCTCAGCCCCTTTCCCTTCTGTCATAAGGACCTGGCCCTGAAAACCGGAACCGGTGCGGGGATCCCCCTTGCTGACCTGGTTGCGCACGTCTCCATTCAGAGCGGAGATAAAGGTAATTTCCCCATTAAAGTTGAGAGCTTCCACTTCACAGGTCAGAGCCGCCAGGTGTTTACGTTGTAATGATACCAGACGTTGAAAGCGCAAGCGTACCTGCTGGCCTGCAGGGGCCTCCCAGGTCACCTCACGGGTAAGCAAACCGGTCTTTAAATCCAGTTCCCGCCGGTAAGCCAGAATGCGCCCACGAAAGAGACTGAAAGGCTGGTCATCCACCAATACCTGCATGATTTTGCCATCGGTTACATTCAGCATGGTTTGCCGGTTTCTGGCATAACCATAAGCTTCTTCCCCGTAAATAATGGGCTCTGAATCAAAAAAACCATTCAGATAGGTGCCATTCACCGAGGTCCCTTCCGGGCCCTCATAGCCTTCTTCAAAATTTCCCCGCATCCCGATATAGCCATTGCCGGTGGCGAAGATGGATTCATTGCGCAGATTATCTTCAGGTCGGAATCTCTCTTCAATGATCTTCCATTCATCGAGGGGGTAAATTGGTGTTGCTGTCTGTTGTTTCATCTCAACTTTCGCTCCCTGTCTTGCCTTGTAAGAAAGAAGTCAGTGTTTCCAGGGCTTCGGCTGCTTCCGGGCCGTCGGCATACAGAGTTACCTGTTCCCCTGGTCGCACCCCCAGCACCATCACCCCGAGAATACTTTTGGCATCCACCAGTTTATTCTGGTAGCCTATTTTCAATAACGCCTCATATTTTCCGGCTGTTTGGACAAATAGAGCGGCGCTTCTTCCCAGCAGCCCTTCCGGCAGTTCAACAGTCACCTGACGAATGTAGTCCGCACTGGTTACAGGAGCTGCTGCCAGTTCTGCCTCCACCTCCGCCCGGGTGGGTATAGCAGCAATTGCCCCCGGCCGGGTAGTGGTCAGCGCCCCTACCCGGTTGGCAAAGGTCAGGACCTCCTGCCACTCCCCTTCAGTTAATCCGGACAGTTGACGTCCGGTTACCAGCATTTCCTCCAGCCGGGTGAGAAAAGCCGCCCAGAAGGCATCTCCAGCCCCGGTGGTATCAATGGCCGTCACCTCAAACCCATTCAGCTGCAGTACCTGCTCCCGGCTGCAGAGCAAGGCGCCTTTCGCTCCCAGGGTTACCACCACCAGACGGGGGCCAGCAGCCAGCAGCTGCTGGCAGGCCGCCTCCCGGTTCTCCCCCGCATGGCCAGCAAGAAACTCCAGTTCTTCTTCACTGACCTTGACCAGGTCAGCCAGTGGCAGGACTGCCAGGATCCGCTCCCGGGCCATTTCAGCTGAAGGCCAGAGGTTGAGGCGGAGATTAGGATCAAAAGCAACTAACGCCCCCAGCTCTTTAGCCCGTTTTACCGCTGCCAGAGTGGCAGAAGCAGCCGGCTCGCTAATCAACGTGACAGAACCAAAGTGGACAATCCGGGCCCGGGCTAGTAGGTCCTGCCGGATTTCCTCGGGCCGAAGCAGCATATCGGCACTGGGACGGCGGTAAAAGAGGAAATCCCGCTCCCCGTCAGCCCGCAGAGAAACAAAGGCCAGGCCGGTGTTGGCCTCCTCGGAAAACAGCATTCCGCTGGTATCAACCCCCAATTCCGCCAGGGTTTTCTCCAGGAAGCGGCCGAATTCATCAGCTCCCACTTTGCCAATAAAGGCCGCTTTACCCCCCAGTTTGGCAATCCCGGCAGCTACATTAGCGGGAGCTCCTCCGGCTTTTTTACTGAAGGTTTCCACATCCCGCAGGGCCTGGCCTAACACTGTGGGCACAAAATCTATTAAAGCCTCGCCGATACAAACTATCATTAGCAGTCCCCCGCTTTACAAAATCGCTTCTTCGGTTTCTTTATCAAAGGCATGCATTTTGTTCATATCAATGGCCAGCCGTACTTTTTCCCCGGCCCGATACTGGGAACGGCCATCCAGGCGGGCGGTAAAGTTATGGGTGTCGGCAGAAAGATAGAGATAAGTTTCAGCCCCCATCAGTTCTACCACATCAATGACCGCTTCCACCTGGCTGTGAGGATATGCTTCCAGCACCACCGCCTCATCGTGAATGTCCTCGGGCCGGATCCCGAAAATTATCCGCTGATTAATATACTTCTGCAATTTTTCCCCTTTCCCCTGGGGCACTGCCAGCTCGAAATTACCGAAATTCAGGGAGACCGTCTCACCTTCCAGTTTAACGGTACATTCCAGGAAATTCATGGCCGGAGAACCGATAAACCCGGCAACAAATTTATTACAGGGATGGTGATAGAGATTTAAAGGTGTATCCACCTGCTGGATCACCCCATCCTTCATCACCACAATGCGGTCACCCATGGTCATCGCTTCCGTCTGGTCATGGGTAACATAAATGATAGTGGACTCCAGCCGCCGGTGCAGTTTGATGATTTCCGTCCGCATCTGCACCCGCAGTTTGGCATCCAGGTTGGAAAGGGGCTCATCCATCAGGAAGACTTTGGGTTCCCGCACAATAGCCCTCCCCATGGCTACCCGCTGCCTCTGACCCCCGGACAGGGCTTTGGGTTTCCGTTCCAGTAAATGTTCGATCTGCAAAATGCGTGCCGCTTCCCGCACCCGGCGGTCGATTTCCTCTTTGGGTACATTCCGCAATTTCAATCCAAAAGCCATGTTCTCATAAACATTCATATGGGGATAGAGGGCATAGTTTTGAAATACCATGGCCACATCCCGTTCTTTCGGTGGCAAATGATTGACCAGCCGGTCGTCAATATATAGATTGCCTTCGGAAATTTCTTCCAGACCGGCCACCATGCGCAGGGTAGTGGATTTACCACAACCGGAAGGACCGACAAACACCAGAAATTCCTTATCCTTGATTTCGAGATTGAAATCCTTAACAATGGTTTGCTGGCCATAGCGCTTGTAGATATGTTCAAATCGGACTTTGGCCATCGCCATTACCTCCTGTCTGTGCCATTACTGAACCGATAGACCCGGGCTTCATACGGACGGAGCCGGAATTCCCTGCTTTCCTCATCGTTTACCGGGTAGTTGACAATCAGCAATTGCCGCTGGCTAAACCGCTCCAGTTCTGCCGGCATGGTGAAAAGAGGGGTAGCCGCGGAGAAGTTCAGCACCACCAGCAGTTTTTCTTCTCCCAGGGTTCTGGTATAAGCATAGATTTGTTCATCTTCAGGCAGCAGCAAGTCATAGGTACCATATACGAAAACCGGCATTTCCTTGCGCAGGCGAATCAAGCGCTTGTAATAGTGAAATACGGAATCGGGGTCCATTAAGGCCTGGGCCACATTGATTTCCCGGTAGTTGGGGTTGACTTTGATCCAGGGCTGACCACCGGTAAAGCCCGCATTTTCACTGGCATCCCACTGCATGGGGGTACGGGCATTATCCCGGCCCTTGGCATGAATCAAGGGCAGGATTTCCTCCGGCTTACTTCCTTTCGCCAGTTCCTCCCGATACATGTTCAGGGTTTCAATGTCCCGGTAGTCCTCAATGGAATCGAATTTGACATTGGTCATGCCGATTTCCTGACCCTGATAAATGTAAGGTGTACCCTGCAGAGTGAGCAGGAAAGTGGCCAGCATTTTGGCAGATGGCACCCGGTACTCCCCATCATCAGCGAAGCGGGAGACAGAACGGGGCTGGTCATGGTTTTCCAGATAGATACTGTTCCAGCCTTTGCCTTCCAGCTCTTTTTGCCAGGTGGTGATGATTTTTTTCAAGTCCGTTAATTTCCAGGGATAGAGCTCCCACTTCCCTTTAGTGCTATTGGGTGCCATATCCACATCCATGTGCTGGAACTGGAAAACCATGTTCAGGGTCCCCGTTTCCTCATGGGTGTATTTGATGGCATCTTCGGGAGTGACAAAGGGTGTTTCCCCCACGGTCATGATATCATAGTGGTCCAGCACTTCCCGTTTCATTTCCTGCAGGAACTCATGAATACGGGGCCCGTTAATGAAATACTCTGTTCCCCACTGGTAGGGGTCATCACTGCGTTTGGGTGCATCTGGCAAACCCGGAACCTTGGAGATGGCATTGATCACATCCATGCGGAACCCGTCAATCCCCTTGTCCAGCCACCATTTCATCATCTCATAGATTTCTGCCCGCAAACGGGGATTTTCCCAGTTTAAATCCGGCTGCTTTCTGGAGAAGAGGTGGAGATAATATTCCCCCGTTGTTTCATCATACTCCCAGGCCGAGCCGCTGAAAAAGGAACGCCAGTTGTTGGGTTCCCGGCCATCCTTGCCTGGCCGCCAGATGTAGTAATCCCGGTAGGGATTATCCCTGGACTTGCGGGATTCGATAAACCAGGGATGTTCATCCGAGGTGTGGTTTACCACCAGGTCCATGATCAGTTTCATCCCCCGCTTATGGACCTCGGCCAGCAGTTCCTCCCAGTCGGCCAGGGTGCCGAATTCCGTCATGATATCCCGATAATCACTGATATCATAGCCATTATCATCATTGGGGGATTTATAAACCGGGCAGAGCCAGATTACATTCACCCCCAGCTCCTGCAGATAATCCAGTTTGGAGATAATTCCCCGCAAATCCCCGATGCCATCCCCATTGCTGTCCATAAAACTGCGGGGATAAATCTGATATACAACCGCTTCTTTCCACCAGGCTTTTTTCATCCGTCCTCTCCTCCCATCATTCTTTAACTGCTCCTGCGGTTAAGCCTGATACAATCCGTTTCTGGAAGATCAATACCATGATTACCAGCGGGACGGTAACCACAATGGAAGCTGCCGCAATCTCACCCCAGGGCATGGTATACTGCCCCTGGAACATGGCAATCCCTACCGGTACCGTTTTCATTGCCTCTTCAGTGTTGATAGTCAGGGCAAAGAGAAATTCATTCCAGGCTGCAATAAAGACCAGGATCGCTGTAGTAAAAATCCCGGGCAAGGCCAGCGGGAAAAAGACTCTGGTTAGAGTCTGCAAGATACTGGCTCCATCCACTTTGGCTGCCTCAGCCAGGTCGTAGGGAATTTTACGGAAGAAAGCAGTCAGGTTCCAGATAGCCAGCGGCAGAGCAAAAGTAGTATAGGGCAAAATCAGCCCCAGATAGCTATTGGTTAGTCCCACCGACTGTAAAAACAGAAAGATGGGAGAAATGGTAGCGATTTGAGGGAACATGGATACCGCCAGCACTATCCCCAGTACGATGGCTTTGCCGCTGAATTTTACCCAGGCAATAGCATAGGCAGCAATTGAGGCGATAACAATACTGACCAGAGTGGTAGTGGAAGCTACTACGAAACTGTTCCAGAGATATCTGCCAAAGGGTCGAGCACTGAAGACCCGGATATAGTTTTCAATGGTGGGATTCTCAATCAGTACATTAAAAGCCCTGTCTCCAAACAGTTCACCGGGCGGTTTGATGGAAGCGACTAACTGCCAGAAAAAGGGAAACATAATTACAAACAGGAAACCCACCAGAAAGAGATAAAACAACGGCCCTGCCTTTTTCTGAATCATTTGCTGCCACCCCCTACCTGCCTCGATTATCGCCGATCAGGTCAGCGCCGAGAACTTTGATGAAAATCAAACTGATAATAGCTATACACAGAAAGACTATGACCGAGAGAGCAGAACCGGCCCCGAAATTCATCTGCGCAAACATGGTTTTGTAAGCATAGATGGAAATAGTTTCGGTAGAGTTAGCCGGGCCACCACCGGTTAGTACATAAATCAGGTCAAAGACCCGGAACGCATCCAGGGTCCGGAACAGGAGCGCTACCAGAATGGTGGATTTCAGCATAGGCAAAGTAATGTAGAAAAATTGCTGGGTTTTGCTGGCCCCCTCTACCTCCGCTGATTCATAGAGAGAGTCAGGAATGGTCTGCAAACCGGCAAATAAGAGTAACGCCATAAAGGGCGTAGTTTTCCACACATCAGCAAAGATAACCGAGAACATAGCCCCCCATTTGGTGGTTAACAACACACTCATATCATTAACCAGGCCAATGGTTTCAAAAAACCTGGCTACGATTCCGTTCTGTCCATCGTACATAAATTTCCACATTAAGGCCGAGATTACTGTGGGAATGGCCCAGGGAATCAGCACTGCTGCCCTGACCAGTCCGCGGCCTTTAAACTGTTTATTGATCAGCAGGGCAATCCACAGGCCCAGCACCAGTTCAATAAATACTGAAACAACCGTAAAGAAAAAGGTATTAAATAGAGCTGCCCAGAGCCGGGGCTCCTTGAAAAAGGTTTTGTAGTAGGTTAGACCGAGATAGTTTGGTTCAATCATAGCTGCCCGCAATCCCTGCAGTGGACCGAGGATTTCCTCGGGTTTTTCGATGGTTTTAGCTTTGCTTAAGGCATCAATTTTTCCCTGAATACTGGCCAGCTGGGTTTTAATCAAGATTGCTTGTTCTTTTTTTACTTCCAGATATTTTAACTGTTCAGGCACAGGCTGAAAATCATAGAGCAGTTTGTCAATCTCTTCATATCTTTTAGCAATTTCTGGATCCCGGTTCAATTCCTTTTGCAAATTTTCCGCTGCTGTTTTCAAATCCGTCAGGGCAGTTAGAGCCTCTCCGGCTGCCTCTGCGCTCTTTTTATTTAACACCCGGATTAGAGCCGGCATGGTTTCCACATATCTTTCCATATCCAGCCCGTAATTGAGATGTACAGCCGTCCGGGCCGGGTCATTGAGGCGAATATCAAACATACTCAGCCAGAAAGAACGCAGCACTGGCCAGATGGCAATAACCGTAATCATCAGGAGTGCAGGCAATACCATCAGATAACCTATCTGTTTTTCCGATAAGCCTTTGCCTTTACCCGGTTTCATCGCATTCACCAACTTCCTGTTTTTTACAACCTTTCAGGTGAGAAAAAAAACCATGAAAACCCGCTGTTGAGGGAGGAGGAAATCCCTCCCTCAACAGCGCTTTCATGGTATTTTATTTGCCAATGGCCTCTTTCATTTTCTTCTCCATGTTCTGAACTGCCTGCTCAGCAGTTTGCTGACCGGCCAGAGCCTTGGAGACTTCGATCTGGATGATTTCAGAAATCTTGGGATAGATGGGGGAACTAGGACGCGGCACAGCTGCACTTACACCATTAATGAAGTCTTTATTGGCGAAGAGCGGGCTGGCTTTTTGCACTTCCGGATCATCATAAACAGGCAACAGAGTAGGAGCAGAACCGCCATAGATAGCAGTGATCTTCTGGCCTTCCGGACCAGTCATGAACTTAACAAACTCCCAGGCTTCCTTGGGATGTTTGGTGTACTTGTTAATACCGGTCATCCAGCCACCCAGGGTAGCAGCAGAACCAGCATCCCCTGCCGGCAGCGGAGCGATAGCCACTTTGTCTACAACTTTGGACTGGGTTTTGTCCTGGGCCAGGGCATACATATAGGGCCAGTTGCGGATGAAAGGTGCCTGTCCTTCAATGAAGGCAGTGTGAGATTCCAGTTCGGTAAAGGTAGTGATATTCTTGGGCACAATGTCAGACTTGACGATTTCCATCATTTTCTTTAAGGCTTTGATGCTATTGGGGTTATTGATGACTACATTGCCATTTTCGTCCAGAATCTTACCACCATAAGCAGCATTGAACTCTACAAAATTACAGACCAGACCTTCATATTGCTTGGCTTGCATCAGGTAGCCAAACTGAGTTCCGCCTTTCCCTTTGTACTGACGAGCTTGAGCGATCAGCTCATCCCAGGTTTTGGGCGGCTGCTTCACGATATCTTTCCGGTAGTAGAGCAAACCGGTATCAATAAACTTGGGCATGGTCCACTGCTGACCATTGTAGTTACCGGCTTCGACAGCACCTTTGATGTACTTACTCATATCAATCTGATCTTTTTCAATAAACCGATCCAGGGGCAAGAGATAGCCAGCCTGAGCGAATTCAGCAGGCCAAATTACGTCCAGGTCAAAAACATCGATTTCAGAAGATTTGGCACTGAACATGGTTACATACTGGTCATGGCTTTGCCCGGTATCAGCCGGCATTTCCCGGAATTCCACATCAATGTTGGGGTATTTCTTTTCGAATGCCTCTACAATTTTTTCGGTAGCACCGGTGACATCTTTACCCCGAGCGTAAATGAGTTTTACCTTTTCTGCCGGTTGTTCAGTAGCTTGCTTGTTCTCAGTTTTGGGTGCTTCTGCTGCTTGCTTGCCGGTACCGCAGGCAGTGAGAGAAAAAGCCATGACAGCGGCAAGGGCGATACTGGTTACCTTTCTCCACTTCGACATTTGTTCTCCTCCTCCATCTAAATTGATTTTTAAATGAAACTAAACACCACCTTTTTATTTGCCATCTCACCCCCTAATTAGGAAACCGTTTTCCTACACCTTAAAAAAATTTATATTCTACGGCAAGAATTACGTTCTATTATGTGATAGGGCAAGACTGTCTTTGTTTCACTTAATTTTTCTCCTTCAATTAGCTTTACCAGTTTTCTGGCGGCTACCGCCCCAATATCATATATAGGCTGCTTCACTGTGGTCAAAGCCGGTCGGAAAACAGGGGCAATAAAAATATCATCAAAACCCATCACCGAGATATCTTCCGGCACTCTTAGCCCATTATCCAGTAGCACTCCAATAGCGCCTATCGCCATTTCATCATTGGCTGCAAAAATGGCGGTTGGCAACTCCTCTCTGGCTACAGTCCGCAAAATTTCTTCCATTGCTTTTTTGCCGCTATCCACCTTGAAGTTCCCTTGTTTGAGCAAGTTGAAGTCAATATTCAGTTTATGTTCCAGCATTGCCTGCTGATAGCCCAAAAAACGATCCCGTCCGGCGCTGTCATCCAGAGGGCCGCTAATCATGCCGATTCGCTTATGACCCAGGGAAATCAGATAGGAGGTAGCATCATAGGCAGCTCTTACATCATCAATTACTACACAGGGCACATCTTCCCGTTCGGTACAATTGCTGGTAACTACCATTGGAATAGAAGTGCTTTCAAAATATTCCTCGTGTTTTTCTGTAACCTGTGTACTCATTTTGATGATACCATCTACCTGTTTTTCCTTTAAAATATTGAGATATTGCAATTCTTTCTCAATCTGTCCGAAGGTGTTGAACAACAGGATATTGTAGCCATACATATTGGCAATTTCCTCAATCCCGGCGATAGCCACCGGGAAAAAGGGGTTAGCTATATCCGGGACCAAAACCCCGATCAGCCTGGTTTTTTTCAGAACCAGACTGCGGGCCAGGGAGTTGGGCTGAAAGTTCAATTTATTTACTGCCGCCAGAACCCGGGCCCGGATTTCCGAACTTACCGGTTTGCTGTTATTTAGTACCCGGGAAACGGTAGAAACCGATACTCCCGCCTCTCTGGCAACATCTTTGATCGTTACTGGCATTACCCTCCCCCTTTCTAATTTTATTATAGGAAAACGTTTTCAGAAAGTCAATACAATTTTTTTATTTCTGTCCCTTGGTAATAATGTTGCAATATCCGCTGATAATCCCAGCCCTGCTGGCCCCAGAGATTGGCCCCCCGCTGGCATAGCCCCAGCCCATGGCCATAACCGCTGATTTCCAGCAAACTTACCCCGGCCCTTACCTCCAGCACCCGGAAGCGGGCTGATGGCAGCTGAAAGCGATTACGGATCTCCCTTCCTGCTACCGAACGGTCATTAACCTGAGCCTGCAGCACTGTGCCATGCTGACTGGTACTGAGGACACTGATGGCTGCCGGTACACGCTGACGCTGAGGCGGAAAATCCTGAGCCTCAGTTTTCGGACAGGCTGCTCCTGCCAGGTAGGGAATATCCTGCCCCCGGACTTCAAGCGCTGATTCCGTGCCCAGCCCGCCACAGGATGCATGAAAAAGAGCCTGAATGGGTTTTCCCTGATAGAGAAGTATTTGTCCGGCAGTAGCGCTGACTGCTTCCCGGATTTTCTGATAATAGCGTCCTGCCTGGCTGCGGGGCCATTTGGCCAGAATTTCCTCTTCCTCCAGCCAGGCCATCGTATGCGCCGGATCATCACAGAGGACCGCTCCGGCATGACTGCGGGCGAAATCCTCCAGCTCCCGGGCCCGCTCTAGTCTTTCCCAGGCGTAAGTCCGGGCTGCTACCGCCTGGGCTTTTAGAGCCTCCGGGTGAAAAGCCGCCGGCATTTCTGCCCCTACCACACCCACTACATATTCCTCCAGGCTCAGAGTCAACACCTTTTGTTCTCGGTGACTGTAGATTTTTATTTCAGGTCCAGGCAAACCAGGTTCCTGCCTGTACAGCCACCAGCCGATGATAATCGGCAGTAAAAACAGGATAGTGGTCAGTAACAATAAAAAAAGACCGCCTTTGCGCATGTCTTCCCCTCCCGGAAAAATTATATGCGCTTAGCAGCCTGATATTTACCCTGTAATCACTTTTTTAAAAATTTATTTAATTCTTTTTCTGAGATTTTCAATGGATTTTCATCATCTTTTAATTCCCTATAAGTATCAATAAAATCTTTAATATCCGTTGATTTTTCAAATATTAGTTTTAAAGCCTCCGGTATATTTTTCGGTCTATCACCTACCCAGTTTGAAGGCGAAAAAAACGTTATTAGATCTGATTGTTGTGTTGCTTTTTTTAATGCCTTAAATTGCCTTTGCGGCATATGTTTTTTGGCAAACTCCTCAGATACCAGCCCTTTTAAATATAATACTCCGACAGTGCCTGCACTTATCTCTCCGTTTTTTAACTGTTTATCTATACTTTTAATTCCAGTTATTGCTCCTTTAATAAAATTTTCTTTGCCTTTCTTTATTCCTATCTTTAGATCTTTTCTTGCCTTTTTCCCTGCATTAAGGGCTGCTCGATAAATATCGGCATCACTTGCGTATACAGGCGTTAATGTATTAAAAATAATAATTGTTAATAAAAAAAGTATTAATCTTTGACTTTTCTTCATACACACCACTCCCTCAATAAGATTTTAATTTCTACCTTGACAGGCAAAAAAGAGCGCAGCGTATTATAGCCTCATGCGGTGGGTATTTTTTTACGCTGCTGCCATCATCGGCCGTTAAATATCAGTCATCAATAGAATTAGCGATTGTGCATTCCTCTGGCACAGACATATTCTAATCGAGGTATCTTCTTTTTTCAAAGACCAGATTTTTTATTACAGGAAAGCTCCTTTTTTGTAATATATGCTTATTTACAAATAACATATTAACATTATTTTTCTTTTTTTGCAATATATTTTAATGACATGCTTTTTGCAATGTACCCTTTTTCAGAATGAAAATTGCTAAAAATATTATAAATAAATTTTTTTAAACATTATCATTCAGTTGTTTAGCAAGGATAACGGTATCTCTCTTTTTTTAAATCCTAAAAAAGGGCGCACTAATCCCACTAGCCCTAAAATGACTTCTTAATCATCCGGCCTGTAACTTTTTGCCCATATTAGAGATGCTTTTCTTCTCCTTTTTAAGCTACTAGGCTCCGCATCTTCTCTGCCTGATTTTCCCGGATTCGCCCTATCGCCATTGCTAGCATAACACACAG